>CADCRD010000078.1 GCA_902803725.1 uncultured Eubacteriales bacterium | reverse complement strand
TCAGCACCTGAGATGCCTCCCGGAAAGCCGTAATAATTTTCAATATTTTCAGCTTTGTCCAGGGCACTATCTTCATAAATGATCAGGCTCGTATCGATCCCGGCTCTGACTGTATACAGGGAGGCCGACACTCCGGCAGGTCCTCCGCCGATTATTATTACTTTTTTACCCATATCGTTCATGTTCCTCTTCTATTGGTTTTCATTTTAAACTGATCAACTGTTGCCGATATTATGCCCGTTTTTTCGGTTTTGAAAACCATTTTAAGAAAGAATTGATCCGGGATCCGGCAGCGCTACCTGCCGGCCCTGATATCATCAAACAATTCTTTGAACTTCGGCAATGCTGCCAGGATCGTCTCGTGAGAAACACAAAATGATACACGAACGTATCCGGGTCCTTTAAAAGCACTGCCCGGAACAACTACGATCTGATAATCTTCAGCCTTCTTTGCAAACTCAAAATCATTTTCGATCGGTGTTTTGAGCCACAGATAAAACGCCCCCTGGGGAACGACACACTCATAGCCGATTTCTTTCAGACCTTCATAGATCGCATCGCGGTTACGCGCATAATACTCGACGTCACATTCGTCCTGAATGCAAACAGCAGCAACTCTCTGGATCAGAGACGGAGCGTTCACAAAGAGCACTCTGCACGCTGTTACCATGCCTGCACTGATTTCAGTGAAATTCGTCACACTGTCCGGGATCGTAACATAACCGATACGCTCACCCGGCAGCGACAGACTCTTGCTGAATGAATATGAAATGATCGTGTTGTCATAAAACTTCGGAATGTACGGCACTCTTGCGCCCGCATAAGCCAGATCTCTGTACGGTTCATCCGATACAAGAGTGATATCGATTCCAAGATCGTTGTTTTTTTCATTCAAAACGTCCGCCAGATCACGCAGCGATTCTTCAGAATAGATGACGCCTGTCGGATTGTTCGGCGTATTGATCAAAACGATCTTAGTGCGTCTTGTTATTGCTTTTCTGATTTCCCGCGCGTCCAGTTCAAACGTTTCCGGCTGCGTCGGGACTTCAACGATTTCTGCTCCGCAGCTGAGTGCGTATGATTTGTATTCGCCAAAGTAAGGTGTTGGCACGATCACTTCGTCACCCTCATCGAGCAGCGTCAGAAAAATCGCGTTCAGTCCTGCTGCCGCTCCGGCAACCATGAATATATTCTTTTCGCTGAGATCTACATCAAATTTTTTTCTGTCATGCTCAGCGATCCTTTTTCTGACATCCGGGATACCTTCCGGTTTTGTATAACTGTGAAGAGCCTGCTCGGGCATATTCTGCGCCAGGTCAATGATCGTATCTTTCACCGACTCAGGCGCAGGAACATTCGGGTTGCCTATGCTGAAGTTATAGACATTTTCTGCCCCGAATCTCTTCGCCAGCCTGTCACCTGCAGTGAACAGACCGGCCATAGCTGCACCGCTTTCAATGATTTTTTCCATTCTTTTTGAAATCATTCTTATTCTGTCCTTTCGTTCGGTTCAGCATCCTTTTTACGCACAAAGATCAAATAAACGAATATCAGCAGCACGATGGCTTCGTAGATGATCGCAGCCGTCATTGACAGACCCTGTCCTGCAAAGAAATCAATGCAGCCCTTGATATAAACTATCAGGATGATAGCCGGAAGAACAAATAACATGTATCCCTTAAGCGCAGGGAATTTCATACCGCTGCCTGTATTGACTTCTTCAAGAAAGCTGTTCCATCCCCAGCCGTAACGCATGCAGCAAAACAGTACGAACAGCAGTGAGCCAAGAGGCAGCAGGTTGTTTGATACGATAAAGTCTTCAAGATCCATGATCCCTGATTCCGGTCCAAACGGATGAACTCCTGCCCACATATTGAATCCCAGCACACAAGGCATCGACCCAACAATAACTATAAAGATATTTATCAGTGAAGCTTTTTTACGTTCGACATCCCACAGGTCATTCCAGAATCCTATTATGTTCTCGAATACAGCAATTACTGTTGACAGCGCCGCAAATGACATGAAGATAAAGAACAGTGTTCCCCAGATCCTGCCGCCTGCCATTTCATTGAATATATTTGGCAGACTGATGAATACGAGGCTCGGACCTGCTCCGGGTTCAACACCATATGCAAAGCATGATGGTATAACGATGAGACCTGCCACCAGTGCGACAAAAGTATCCAGAGCAGTGATCGTGACCGCTTCTCCAAAAAGTGAACGGTCTTTACCCAGATAACTGCCAAAGATGGCCATAGAACCTATACCAACGCTGAGTGTAAAGAAGGCCTGCCCCATAGCCGCAAAGCATACATTGCCTATACCGTTTTCGACCAGCTTGCCGAAGTCCGGAACAAGATAATATCTCAGTCCGGCTCCTGCTCCTTCGATGGTGCAGGCACGTATAGCTACGATGATCATCAGGATCAGCAGCAGAGTCATCATGACCTTAGTTACGTTTTCAACACCTTTCTGAAGACCCATCATGCAGATGCCAAATGACAGAACGATTACCAGTATCGTCCAGAATATCATTGTACCCGGCGATCCCAGCATGCCTCCAAAGTCTGCTCCGACTTCATCCGGAGTCATTCCTGAAAGCTGCCCTGTTGCTGTCTTGTAAGCATAATAGAGCATCCATCCGGCCACCATGGTATAAAAGAACATCAGCATATAGTTGCCGATCAGCGCCAGTGGTCCGTATTTACTCCAGTTCGTGCCCTTCGGCTGAAGTTTTTTAAGACCCTTGCCTACACTGAGCTGTGATCCGCGGCCAATAGCAAATTCACATGTCATGATAGGAATGCCCAGTATCAGCAGGAACACCAGATAGATCAGAATAAAGGCAGCACCGCCGTTAGCTCCTGCAAGATAAGGGAACTTCCATACGTTGCCCATGCCGATCGCACATCCTGCGGAAACAAGAATGAATCCTATTCGTGACCCAAATTGTTCTCGGTTTTCCATTTCAATAACCTCCCAATAATAAAATAAAAATTAATTAATATTACTCACAGCGGGCATTAAAAAGGATACTTTATTCATATTGCCTTTTTGATGTCAGCCGGGACAAACATTTTTTTGATTTCGGGTTAATATTTTAACTCTTTCCGGCACAAGCCGCAACATACATTCACATGCATTTTGGCATTATCAGTGTTTATTTTTGTTTTTCTGTTTTATATATGGACCGACAACGCTTTTTCCATTTCCTGAGCACTGGTGATCGTGTTGATGCGTCTGCGAAGTTCAGCTGCATGAGGCTGACCTTTCATGTACCATCCCACATGTTTTCGCATTTCGAAGACGGAGCGTTTTTCACCCTTGTCTTCCATCAACATGATAAAATGTCTGCGCATTATATCATATATTTCATCGAGCTCGGGGCGGGGCGGTACAGGCCGTCCTTCCCACAGAGCGTTAGCTTCTCTGAATATCCACGGATTCCCCATGGCTCCCCTGGCTATCATCACTGCGTCGCATCCTGTCTCATCCAGCATCCTCACTGCATCTTCAGCCGTAAAAATATCGCCGTTTCCGATGACCGGGATCCCGATCTCACTCTTTACCTGTCTGATGATATCCCAGTCTGCTTTTCCGGAATAATACTGCATCCTCGTCCTGCCGTGTATGGTCACGGCTGAGGCGCCTCCTTCTTCACATGCCAGCGCGACCTCTGCAGCGTTTCTGCTGTCATCATCCCAGCCGGCACGCATCTTTACGGTCACAGGTTTTATTTTTCTCTGTTCTTCCGCGCCTGCACTCGCTCCGCGGCACACGGCGCTTACGATCCTGCCTGCCAGCACAGGATCTTTCATCAGGGCAGATCCTTCGCCATTCTTAACTATCTTTGGCACAGGGCATCCCATGTTTATATCCAAAATACAGTTGTCTCTTCCGGCCAGAGCCTTTGCCGTCCACTCCATCACATCCGGTTCACAGCCGAAGATCTGATAAGCAACATTATCTTCCTCCGGACGTATATACAAGAGATCTTCAGTGTTTCTGTTATTGTACATCAAACCTTTGCCGCTTACCATCTCTGAAAATGTCAAAGCCGCACCCATCATAGAAGCCAGGCTTCTAGCGGGTGCGTCTGTAACTCCGGCCAGAGGTGCAGCCAGAAAAGGATTTTTCAGTTGTATGTTTCCGATATTCATGATCAGCTTTTCCGGCCTCAGTCTTCTTTTCGAATTACGCTAATCCTTGTTCTTAGATTCAGCTTCCTTTTGTTTGATCCTGCTTTTTCTGTTTTTCTCATAGATAAGTTTCAGTCCTTCAAGAGTCAGCATCTTGTCGACCTCATCTATACATTCAACGCCTTCGGCGATCATACTAGCCATACCGCCGGTCGCGATGACTTTAGGTGCCTTGTCATTGCCGGTGATCTCGGACAGTTCCTTTTTCATGCGGTCAACTATGAACTGGATCATGCCCATGTGCCCGTAAACAAGTCCGGACTGCATGCTCCTGATCGTGTTCTTACAGATGACTTTGCCCGGTTCCTCAAGCTCTACTTTAGGCAGCTGTGCCGTCATTGAGAACAGCGCTTCGGATGATATTTTCAGCCCCGGAGCGATCGTTCCTCCCAGATATTCGGCCTTTTCAGTGATCGCGCAAAACGTGGTCGCTGTGCCGAAGTCGATCACGATCAGCGGGCCGTCATATTTGGCATGAGCTGCAACTGCATTGACGATCCGGTCAGCACCGACCTGTTTTGGATTGTCATATTTTATCAGCAGACCGGTCTTTATCCCGGGCTCGATTATAATCGCCTTTTTATTAAAATATTTCTGAGACAGATGCTGCAAAGTGAAAAGTATGGATGGTACAACCGTTGAGATTATGACATCTTCCACATCATCGAATGACAGATCCGAATATTCGAACAGCTGCTTTATCACCATGCCGTACTCATCAGCGCTTCTCTTGTTATCTGTTTCCATTCTCCAGTTTTCGATCAGTTCTCCGTCTTTGAAAACTCCCAGTACAATATTGGTGTTTCCGACGTCAAAAGCCAGCAGCATATTGCCCTCCTTAAGTTGTTCTCATGTGTTAATCATTGCACTATTGACAGTCTTTCGATCAGCTGTCCAGTCTTCTTGGCGGTTTGCCTTCGCGATTCTCATCAGGTTCATGATCGTCATCAGCTCTGTATCTGTCATCTTCAAAATCCCCTGCCGGACCGCGGTGAGCGCTTTTCAGCGGTTTTGACCTGTGCCTGCTGACACCTGCGTTGCCTGCACTGGCATATCGCCCCTCTCTGGCTATCGAATCATCTTCATCTTGAGCCAGCTTGATCGGGCTGCTGAATATCGTTTCTTCATATTCGCGTTCGATTTTTTCCATTTCTTCGGCCTCTTCGCGATTTTTGGCCTGGATATCCTCTTCTTTTTCTGCCAGTTCAGACGCCAGTTCTTCAGCCGTGACCTGACCGTCGAAAAGACGAACAAACTGTTCACCATCCAGCGTCTCAACCTCGAGAAGACCCTCAGCTACCGCGTGCAGCTGATCCTTGTGCTCTGTAAGAATCCGCTCACATTCATTATAAGCCTCGCCGATTATGGCGCGTATTTCCTCGTCGATTTCATTGGCAACTTCTTCAGAGTAGTTCTGCTTCGTCGACAGATCCTTGCCCAGGAACACTTCTTCACCGGAACTGTAATTGACCGGTCCGAGTTTTTCGCTGAAACCGTATTTTGTTACCATATCGCGCGCTATGTCGGTCGCCCTCTGGATGTCGTTGCTGGCACCTGTGCTGATGTCGTCCAGCGTAAGCTTTTCGGCAACACGTCCGCCCAGCAGGTGGATTATCTGCTCGCGCATAGATTTTCTGGTGGCATAAGCTCTGTCTTCCTTTGGCAGTATCATCGTGAATCCGCCTGCGCGTCCTCTCGGTACGATCGTTATCTGATGTACAGGAGCGGTATCCGGCAGACAATGTGCCACAACAGCATGCCCTGCTTCGTGGAATGCGGTAAGTCTGCGTTCTTCCGGACTGATGACTCTGCTCTTCTTTTCCGGTCCTGCCATGACTTTTGTGATCGCTTCTTCGATCTCATCCATACGTATTTGACGTCCGTTTCTCCTTGCAGTAAGGAGCGCAGCTTCGTTCAGCATATTCTCTATGTCAGCCGGAGTGAATCCCGGTGTTCTTCTTGCAAGTACGCCCGGTTTGACATCTTCAGCCAGAGGCTTGTTGCGCGAATGGATCTTGAAGATAGCTTCTCTTGCCTTTACATCCGGCACACCGATCACGATCTGACGGTCGAATCTGCCTGGTCTTAAGAGCGCCGGGTCCAGTACGTCAGGTCTGTTGGTAGCTGCCAGGACTATGATCCCGGAGTTTTCAGCAAAGCCGTCCATCTCAACAAGCAGCTGGTTCAGCGTCTGTTCTCTTTCATCGTGTCCGCCGCCAAGACCTGCGCCTCTCTTTCGTCCGACAGCATCGATCTCGTCTATGAATACCATGCATGGAGCATTCTTCTTAGCCTGTTCGAACAAGTCTCTTACTCTGCTGGCACCGACGCCGACGAACATTTCAACGAATTCGGAACCACTGATAGTGAAAAACGGAACGCCCGCTTCGCCTGCTGCAGCTCTCGAAATGTAAGTCTTACCTGTTCCCGGAGGACCTACGAGCAGTATGCCTTTAGGGATACGGGCCCCCAGATTGTTGAATCTGCGCGGATGTTTGAGAAAGTCAACGACTTCTTCAAGTTCTTCTTTTTCCTCGTCAAGACCCGCAACATCATCAAAAGTAATTTTCCTCTGATCACTGTCTTTTTGCAGTTTGGCCTTGCTCTTTCCAAACTGCATCGCCTTGCCGCCTCCGCCCTGCTGATTCATTATCATTATCCAGAATACGACTAGAACAATTATCATTATCAATGTAGGCAGCATCGAAATATACCAAGGAGTCTCATGCGGAGCCTCATTGGTCACCTTCACCGCCTTCTCTTCCTGCTGTTTGTAGAGATATTCTGTATTCAGCCAGTTGATGTCGAGCGAAGAGCTGGCATACGTCTGGTATTTCTTTCCGCTCTTCGTCTCACCGGTGAGCTTCATCTCATCGATGTTCACCTTAGTAAAATCCTTTTCACGAACATGGTTCGTGAATGTAGTGAACGTCACTTCCTTGACTTCGCTGGAAGGCGCTTTGTTATAAAAATAGGCCATACCTAAAACGAGGCCGAAGATCAGCAAATATATTCCTATATTCTTTGATGCTCTTTTCAAAATGTATTCTCCTTCTTTTTCCTTCAATGTTTCACAAGTTGTGCTTTTAACACAACAAAATGGCATTGGGAAATTTTATCATAGTTCATATATCATTTCAAGTATGAGTACCCGTTTAGTCTCATCTGAAACGCTGTATTTTTCTGCCGTTCTGGCTCTGTGGCCGTATGCGCTGCCGGGTATATCAGGCACCCACAGCACCTCACCCCCGCATGCGATCATCCGGACGTCATCCCTCATATGACGCGGCACTTTCATGTCTACAAACAGATCCTGTATAGTTTTTCTTCCAACATTTAGATTGATGAAATCACCTTCTCTGCGCGTTCTGAGCAGTAACGTCTTCGTCAGTCCGATGCAGATGATGTCAACTCTGTCTTCAGGCTCATCACTATCGCCCATATGGATATTATCTTCGGAATAACGGATCTCCGAAGACGGCATCCCGAAAGCCTTCTCCGCATCCAAAGCCACCTTTTTTCTGTACAATTCTCTGGGATCACCATGAAGGCTGGCATCCTGCTCGATCACTCGTTCATCGCTCAGAACATCTTCTTCGCGGTATTCATCGATCGTCATAAGCTTTGCACGAAAACGCGGCTTAGCTTTTCCCTGTACTTTCTTATCTCTCTCATTATCATGAATATCAACAGCTTCTTTCTGCCTGCCGGACGAAATTCCAAACTTATCCGCCAGAGCATCAAATGCATTCTGTACCGAATCCTCCCCTTCATACTGCAGCCAGACACTGTCATAAGCTGTATGCATTACATAACCTTTTGGAAAATTCAGGCTCGACGAAGCTTCGTCTGACAAAATGATCCCATCTGCTGCCAGCAGATGCACCCTTCCGATATCCTTGGAAAGGCCGATCCTGTTTAATGCCTTCATTATCACCCTGTGTCTGACAGCATCGTCAAGCTCCGCCAGCGATCTGCGGTCCAGTCTGATCCTGTCATTCAGACGGTCTTCAATGAGTGCCTGTTCATAAGCATCCCGGGTCTGTTTTTCCATATAAGCTCTGTCTTCTGCTGCTGTATCCCGCAGACGCATCAAGGCCTCCGTCACATCAGAGCCCATGATATCATCTATTCCTGGAATCACCTTGAGACGGATCTTGTTGCGTCCGTATATAGCTTGTTCGTTTGTATGATCCATACGCGGCTCCAGTTTTCTGGCATTGCAGTATTTCAATATGTCGCTGCGCTGCGTATCGAGCAGCGGTCTGATTATCTCATATCCGCCACCGCCCATATAACTGTATTCCATACCCGAAAGACCGTCTGTGCCAGTGCCCCGGATGATCCGGAACAATACTGTTTCAGCCTGATCGTTTCTGTTGTGAGCAACTACGATCTTTATCCTGTCATGAGGCGCGCCCATGACCTCGACGGCCCGTGCGACGAGATTAAAACTGTCATAACGTGCTTTGCGGCCTGCTTCTTCACTGGTCATATCCAGTTCTGCAGCCAGCTTTTCACAATCGACTTCGAATGAATTGCATGTGACCCCGCGTGACTCGCAGAACTCTTCGACAAAACGCTGATCCTCTTCTGCCGCACCCGGTCTGAACTTATGATTGATATGCACTGCAGTCAGTTCGATCCCCAGCTCGTCCTTCTCTTCAAAAAGCACATCAAACAGACACAGCGAATCCGGGCCTCCGGAAAGACCCATGACTATGTGATCACCCGAGCTGAACAAAGAGTGCTCTTTTATCGTTTTCAGAATAGTATCCCTGGCTTTGAGATCCTCAATATTCACAAATGTCTCAAGCTCACTATTTCGATTGCTTGTTCTTTTTATATCCATAACCCTTCACCATTATTGCTCCGGCACAGCTCCGGCTTATTTTACATTGAAAAATCTTTTAGCATTCTCCATCGTAATGCGGCAGATATCTTCATAAGCTATCCCTTTAAGCACACCAACCCTTCGTGCTGTATGCTCAACATACGGACTGATATTAGGTCTGCCGCGAAACGGCTCCGGTGTCAGAAACGGCGCATCCGTCTCCACCATCAGGAACTGCTCCGGTATTGCCTGTGCGACTCTGACAGTCTTTTTGTTGTTCTTGAAAGTTACCGGTCCGGCCAGACTGATCCAGCCTCCAAGGCGTACGTACTGTTCAGCAAGTTCTGCACTGCCTGAATAACAGTGAAGCAATACTCTTGCATCCGCTGCCGCACTGCTCCAGTCCTTTTCCGGCTGACCATGCGGCACAGGACGGGCAGGAAAATCCGCTTTGCGCGCTTCACTGAAGGCACCCTCCTCTTTCAGTATCTCCATCGTTTCCATGTCAGCTTCTCTGGAGTGTATAACGATCGGCATCTTCAGATCGATCGCCATGCGTATCTGCCGCCTGAAAGCCAGACGCTGATCGTCTCTGGGAGAATGGTCATAATGAAAATCAAGACCTATCTCGCCGATCGCAACGACGCCGGGCTTTGCCGCCAGCATGCGTATCATAGACAGTGTCAGGTCGTCAGCATTTTTCGCATCATGCGGATGAATGCCGACAGCCGCGTGGCACCATGGATATTTTGCGGCATGTTCTGCCGCCAGTTTTGAAGAAGCAAGATCATAACCGATGTCATTTACATGTGTCACATCGGAATTTTCGATAGCCATGATCACACCGGCGCGTTCCTCTTCTGTATATGTATCATGATTTATGTGTGTATGTGAATCGTATAACATATAGCCCCTTTCTGTTTGAGCCTGAGAAGGCAATCCATTTTTCATATTATATTGTAGCGGGCATCTGATTGCAATATGTCTTGAGCATGCGGGCTTGCAAATCCGGTGGGTTTCATGGTATATTGCCTGTATGGAAAATTTTCTTAAACTGTCGACAAGGATTTTTAAATATATTTGTATTCTGACAGTGTTGCTGTCAGCCCTTACTTACGTCGTTGACATGCCAAAAGACAAGACACTGACGACATGGGCTATATTGACATCGCTGATCATTTGTGCAGTCCTGATCGTTCTTTCAGTAATTGCAAAACAGGGACTAAAGCTCATCATCAGAGACGATGACCGCGTCAAGGCGTTTTATCTCATGCGCGCCGGACTGATACTGGGTGCATGCCTTTTAATATTCTGCATATTCGGACTGGCAATGGGTATTTCAACAGGCGCCGTATCTTATCTTTACGTTCTGTTGGTTCCGGCTGTAGGATTGTACCTGTTCAGCCTCTGGAAGGTGCGCCCCGCAAAATCCGAAATAGCAGATGATGACGGCCGCGAATTTGCTGAACCGCTGTACGATGTAATAAATGAAATCCCTGACAGGGATTTTTACGATGGATCTGATGAGTGATTTTTTCTCAGAAAAATCCTCACTAAATAATATTTCTTGTTGACACAGATTGTCCAAAGTGGTAAACTGTTCAAGCGTTGAACGAGCACCATTAGCTCAGCTGGCAGAGCACCTGACTCTTAATCAGGGTGTCCAGGGTTCGAGCCCCTGATGGTGTACCAATAGCAAAGCGACGATCCAACGGATCGTCGTTTTGTTATTCCTGCATATTGATCAGGGGCGAGAACCCGAAAGGGCATCGGCGT
>CADCRD010000077.1 GCA_902803725.1 uncultured Eubacteriales bacterium | reverse complement strand
TGCTGCCGTTGATGGAAAATATTCTGAGATAGCTAATACTTCAAAACGAAGCTTTACCGACAGCGGGCTGAAATCCGGAAAGACTTATTATTACAAGGTAAGAGCATACAGATGCAATGGCGTGAATATCGCCTTCAGTGATCTGTCTGTCGCTGTGGCCGGCAGAGCAAAGTGATCAGCGACTGCGGCCCCGGCCATGCTTGCGGTGGTGTCCGGCAATTGCAAGGATGACAGCGCGGATAAGAGCGAATACGATAAAGAAGGCTATGAATCCGACCACACCATACATGATGTCTGCAAATTCCATGTTTCCGGTGTGAGTGATCCCCTGACCTATCTCTATTCCAAAGGCTATGACTATTACAACAGTCAAAACATACAAAAAGGTGACCACTATTGTGTGGTCATTTTTTGCGAGCCAGCTGAAAACGGGGTGGATCAGCAGCACCAGTGCTATTCCGAATATACCTATAAATATGAAATGAAGCATCTTGTCCGAGAGACTGGCCTCGAACGAGTCATTCAGCGTAAGCAGAAATTCGTGTATCTCTGCTATTATCCCAACTATCCAATATAAAAAATCCTGCATAAATATTATCTCCTTTATTTCATATCTGACCGGCAGACATAATGTAATACAGAAAGCTGAAAAAAAGCTTGTTGTTAGCACTCTTTTGTGTTGAGTGCCAAAAAAGTGTTGACTTTGAAAAATCCAGTAGTAAAATATATTCAGAAGCAGGATATTGCTCTTGAAATAAGGGTGATCATCCATGCTGATCCGAGTGTTTAAATAAAAAAAAGAAGGAAAGGACATTTAACTTAAGGCAGTCACTAAGAGTACGCTGTGGTTCTGCGGTGATATAGCTTAGGGGGACTGCTAAGAAAAAAGGAGGTGTGAAAAAAAGTTATGAAAATCGACAAGTTTACACAGAAAGCTCAGGAGGCCATATCTGAGGCTCAGGACATAGCTGTTTCAGAAGGACATCAGCAGCTGGACGTAGAGCATCTTCATCTGGCTCTGATGATGCAGACTGATGGTCTGATACCCAGACTGGTCAAATTCATGGAAGTGGACAGCGGACGGATCATAGGTGATCTTGAAAATGAGATGGAAAAACTGCCCAAAGTGCAGGGTGGAGAGTTATATGCAACCAGACGGCTGAACGCAGTATTGATCAATGCCGGAAAGGAAGCTCAGCGCATAAATGATGAGTATATCAGTGTTGAGCATATATACCTTGCCATGTTGTCTGAAAAAGGAACACCATCTTCTCAGATACTGGCAAGATATGGTGTGAACAGAGAAAAATTCCTTGCGGCTCTTGAGCAGATCAGAGGAGATCGCAGAGTGACATCGCAGAATCCCGAAGAACAGTATGAGGCGCTGGCGAAGTACGGCCGTGATCTGGTCGAAATGGCCAGGGAAGGAAAACTGGATCCTGTTATCGGCAGAGATGAAGAAATCAGACATACGATACAGATCCTGTCAAGAAGAACGAAGAACAATCCTGTTCTGATAGGCGAACCGGGCACAGGTAAGACTGCTGTAGTAGAAGGTCTGGCTCAGAGGATCCTTAACGGTGATGTTCCGGAAGGACTAAAGGACAAGACGATCTATGCACTGGATATGGGCGCTCTGATAGCAGGTGCAAAGTTCAGAGGCGAATTCGAAGAGCGTCTGAAAGCTGTTTTGTCAGAGATCGAAAAGTCAGACGGCAGGATATTGCTGTTTATCGATGAACTGCATAATATCGTCGGCGCGGGCAGAACTGAAGGTTCGATGGATGCAGGGAATCTGCTGAAACCGAAACTTGCCAGAGGAGAGCTGCACTGCATAGGAGCTACGACTCTGGATGAATACAGAAAATACATCGAAAAGGATGCAGCTCTGGAAAGAAGATTCCAGAAGGTACTGATCGATCAGCCCACAGTGGAGGATACGATATCGATACTCAGAGGTCTGAAGGAAAGATTTGAGATACATCATGGAGTCAAGATAACTGACAATGCCCTGATCGCTTGCGCGACGCTCTCGGACAGATACATCAGCGACAGGTTCCTGCCTGATAAGGCCATAGATCTCATGGATGAGGCAGCATCAAAGATCAGAACAGAGATCGACAGCATGCCTGAAGAGCTGGATCAGCTGAACCGCAAGATCATGCAGCTGGAAATAGAAAAGCAGGCTCTTTCAAAAGAATCCGATGAAGCCAGCAAAGTCAGACTTGAAAAAATTGAAGAAGAGCTGGCGGAACTGAAGAACGAAAACGATACTATGCGTGCTCAGTGGGAGAGTGAAAAGAAAGCTATCAGTGAGGTCAAAGGCACGAAAAAGCAGATAGAAGAAGTCAAGCTCCAGATCGAAGAAGCTGAACGTGTGGCAGACTACGAAAAGCTGGCTCAGCTGCAGTACGGTGCTCTGCCTGAACTGGAGAAAAAACTGGAAGAGGACAAAGAAGAAGCAGCCGAGGCAAAAGAGGGCAGACTTCTTAAAGAAGAGGTCGGCGAGGAAGAGATCGCAGAGGTCATTTCATCATGGACAGGCATTCCTGTCAGCAAACTGGTAGAGTCGGAAAGGGAAAAACTTCTGAGACTGCCGGAGATCCTGCACAGAAGAGTAATAGGGCAGGATGAGGCGGTAGAGACCATCTCACAGGCGATACTCCGTGCCAGAGCAGGACTTAAAGATGAGAACAGACCGATAGGTTCGTTCATATTCCTCGGACCGACAGGTGTAGGTAAAACTGAACTGGCAAAGGCTCTCTCGGAAGCGTTGTTCGATTCTGAGAGGAATATGATCAGAATAGATATGTCTGAGTATATGGAAAAGCATTCCGTATCCAGACTGGTCGGAGCTCCTCCGGGATATGTCGGATATGACGAGGGCGGTCAGCTGACAGAAGCAGTAAGAAGAAAGCCGTACAGCGTCATCCTGTTTGACGAGATCGAAAAGGCTCATCCGGACGTATTCAATATCCTGCTGCAGCTGCTGGACGACGGCAGGCTCACTGACAATCAGGGCAGAACAGTTGATTTCAAAAACTGCATCATCATCATGACATCTAATATCGGATCGGCTTATCTGACGGAGAACATCAGAGAAGACGGTACTGTGGCCGATTCAGTCAAGGACAGTGTCACAGATGAGATGAAGCAGCACTTCAGACCGGAGTTCATCAACAGGATAGACGACATAATCGTCTTCAGTCCGCTGACAGAAGAACAGATCGGTCATATCATAGATCTGTCGATGAAGGATATTGAAGCCAGACTGGCAGAGAGAAATATTTCGATCAAACTGACGGAAGACAGTAAGAAACTGATCGCAAAAGAAGCTTACACTCCGCAGTATGGTGCCAGACCTGTAAAACGCTACCTGCAGAAATACATCGAGACCGGCATTGCCGAAAAGATCATCAAAGGCGAGATCATGGA
>CADCRD010000076.1 GCA_902803725.1 uncultured Eubacteriales bacterium | reverse complement strand
TATGTGAAACCCGTTATGCAATTTCCCTTGCTGCATTTATATACCTCGCGGGTCTCGCCTGACGGGATATCGTACTCATATAAAACAGGAGTATCTTTTGCTTTTTTATCAAGGATTTTGTACCAATCATTATTTTTTACAAACAGGACTTTGTTTTTATCACTGTTCAATACGATCAGATCGAAGCCTTTTCCCAACTGCCCAATGTCACTGGCAACAGTTTTGTTTTCTCCTGTCTTTTTATCAAAAACGTTCAATTCAAACTTCGAATAATACTTATCATTCTGATCTTTAACATTTACACTTTTTACATATACTATGAAGTTACCCGCATCCCTTACATAAACAGGTCTTTCTATATCGTAGCTGGCCGTATCCTTCAGCTCTTTTGTTTCGCAGTCAAAGGTAAAGACAACAAGTTTTTCATCAGCATTGCGTGCATAAATGCTCACTTTGCCTTCTTCATACCAGGCGTTTCTTCCATACATTTTCTGTCCTTCATAATCGAATCCCTTGCTGTCGTCGTCCTTAGGGAAGCCGATATCAGTTTTTGCGCCGGTTTCCACGTTATAGATTGATACGTTCGTACATTGGCGACTGGATGATATGAGAAGATTCTTACCGGAATCGTATTGCCAATAAGTTTTGTGATCCTTACTGATATCCAAAAGGCTTTTCTTCCCGTTAGAAGTGACCTCAGTTATGTTTTTTCTGTCTAACAGCATGACTTTATCATCAGAGTCCTTTTTTACTCCGCATCCGCTGATCAGAAAAGAAAACACCAAAGTTCCTATTAAAAGTGCCTTAACCTTTATCCCTTTTAACATATTAGTTATCCCCTTTGTTTCTAAATATATTCATCTCGTTTAAACGAGTTCGCCTTATCTTTTGGTGTAATTTTACA
This sequence comes from uncultured Eubacteriales bacterium, assembly GCA_902803725.1. Classification (GTDB taxonomy): domain Bacteria; phylum Bacillota; class Clostridia; order Peptostreptococcales; family Anaerovoracaceae; genus UBA3738. Next base: position 1,399 of record CADCRD010000076.1, on the reverse strand, counting down.
CCTTTTAGGCAAATATGCAATATCAAATTTGTGGGATGATCGCGTAGTATTAATGGCTCTGTTTATGTGATAAGACCGTCTGTACCTCCGGTGATCGTATCATCGTAACTTCTGAGTTCATCCAGTTTTTGGGCATACTGTATTTCCAGATCTTCAAGCTCTTTCTTAAGAGTTTCTTTACGCTTAAGATTTGCTTTTATTGAAAAGTCAGCTGCCTTATTGTTTTCGTCGCTTCTTTTTCTTGCAACGAATCCTCCGATCAGATGGATCAGTGCGAAAACACCGGCGAGAAAAAGAAACGCTTTAATCCCAGAGTTCGCATAATCGGTATTTCCGGACTTATAGAGAAAATTCGAAACGCTGCAGTAAAAATACGCCGGTACTGCAAGGATGGCAGTGACTATGATTGATGCCTTGAGGAAGCCTTTGAAGCATTCGAAAGACGTGTAGTGCCTGATTCCTTCATCAGCAGGCCGCGCGATCCTTTTCTCAAGATCTTCGATCTGCTTTTGGAGCGTTTGAAGCTCCAGCTCCTTTTTCCTTTTGTTAATAGCTGTATCTCTGCTTTCTTTCATGTATACCAACCAAATTCAGGAGTTATCATTCAATTAATTTGCATCCACCCACAGATGATATTTGTTGCAATGAATGCATTTAAACAAATATCCCGACATATCTCCGTCCTTATACAAATACTCTTCAACTTCTTCCAACGGATATGCGTCTTCACGCTTGGCATATTCCTGCAGCACTTCGTCTTTTATCCCAACATCATTTAATTCATCAATTCCGACACGCCCGAGATATTGGCAGTAATCATCACAACATGCAAGCCAGTTTTCATCTTGCCATCCAAGATATCCGGGCGTTCTATGAAATAGTTCATCACTTTTTTCAGGATCACTGACAGGTTCTGCCCACGAAACAAATTCCGCATCAAACTTTTTGGCTGCAGTTCCATCACTTACACACTGTAAACAGATGCAATCGACATCCTCTGCTGAATAAACATGTTCGATATACTCGCTTATTTGTTTGCCGCAGCACTGACATATACCATTCTTATGAACAAGAATGTCATCCTCATAAATATTTGGATGATATCTAAACTGGATTTTTCCATTTCCATATTCTCCTTTAAACAAATAAACTGCTGATTATCTGTTCTAAGGGTTTTCCCTCAAGTAGAATTATAACATGGCTTACTTTTCGATAGGTTTAACCACTTTCAGGCAAAAAACAGCGGCCTTATCAATATGTCAGGCATCAAGACTTGCGAGGAACTCAGCAATTATATTTGCACAGTCCTCCTTCCTGTCGAGGAAGATAACGTGATCGCCTGGCAGATCATATACCTTTGTATTACCAAGCTTTTCGGCGTAAGTCAGCGCGCCTTTAT
>CADCRD010000075.1 GCA_902803725.1 uncultured Eubacteriales bacterium | reverse complement strand
GAAATGTGTACCAGTCCGTCAAGACCAGGTTCCAGTTCAACAAAGCATCCATATTCTTTGATCTGAACGACTTTGCCCTTTACAACCTGTCCAACACTGTAATTTTCATCTATTACAGACCACGGTTCCGGAATCGTCTGCTTGAGACCAAGTGAGATCTTGCCCTTCTCTTCATTCATTGACAAAATCTTGACTGAGATCTTTTCTCCGATTGAGAGTACTTCCTTCGGGTGCTTCAGTTTGCCCCAGGAAATCTCTGAGATGTGGAGCAGTCCATCGATTCCGCCGATATCTACGAATGCACCGTAATCTGTGAATCTCATTACTGTACCTTCTACGATATCATCCACGTTGATGTTTGCCCATACCTTTTCAAGAGCTTTCTGCTTTTCTTCATAGAGATAAGCCTTGTGAGAAAATACCGCTTTACCTCTGCGCGGATCTACTCTTGATACCTTTACAGTAAGTGTCTGGCCGATAAATTCCGATGAATCCTCAACATATCTGTCTGACAGCTGAGAAAGAGGAATAAATCCTGATACTTCCTTGTATCTGGCAATAACGCCACCATTGACCTGTCTTTCAACTTCAACATCGATAAGCTCTTTGTTTTCGAATGCCTGATTGATTTCTTCCCAATGCTCGCTAGCTTCGAGTTTCTTTCTCGAAAGCATGATGTAGCCATCGCCGTTGTCGGTCTTAATAACCTTTGCCTGAATCTCGTCGCCCTCTTTAAAGGCATCCTTCAGTGTCTGGCCTTCTTCCAGAGATACTTCTGATACCGGAATCATGCCGTCTTTTTTGCAGCCCAGATTTACGATAATACCTTCGTCAGTAACCATGAATACGGTACCAACTACCATTTCGCCGCCTCTCGGCAGTCTCAGTGATTTGTCGATGTCCTCCAGTAAATCGTCCATCGTCAGAGCTTCTTCAGTGAATTGTTCACTCATGTTTGCAATAACCTCCTTAATTGCATAGTCAGGTGTCGATGCACCTGCCGCAAGCCCTATTCTATTATATTTTTCAAGTTCTTTCAATGGTAAATCTGCCAAATTTTCCGCAAAATAGACATTTTCACAGTATTTTTTTGCTATTTCATACAGCTTCCCGGTATTCGAGCTCTTTTTGTCCCCTATGACTATCATAGCCTCCACGTTTTTTGCCGTCTCGACGCATCCCTGCTGCCTGTCACTGGTAGCACTGCAAATCGTATTTTTTATTTCGGGTTTTATGCTGGCTTCACGGAGTACCCCGATAACGCTGTCAAATACATCTCTTCGGATGGTCGTCTGAGCGACGATTATGGAATCCTTGCTTTTCAGAGTCTCCTTAGCCTCATCAGTCATTTCACTCAGCTTAGCTGCCGCATCACCGGCATCTTTAAAGACGACAGCCGTATTTTCACACCAGCCGTTGATACCCTCGACCTCAGGATGATCCTTATCCCCTACTATGAATACCTGTCTTCCATTCTGATAACTCTCTTTTGCTATGTCATGAATCCTTGCAACAAAAGGACAAGTTGCATCGATGAGTTCTATACCCATCCTCTCTGCATCATCATAAAAAGCCTTTGGTTCTCCATGAGAACGTACTATGACAGCCGCGCCTTTTTCAGCCTGCGCCAGCTCACTGATGACAGTCACACCCAGATCCGCCAGATCATTCGTCACCCTGTTATTGTGTATGATCATACCGCAGGTATGGACCTTTCTGCCGCTCCTTGCCGCCTTCTCTGCCGTATTGATCGCCTTTTCGACCCCGAAACAAAAACCCGAATGTGGTGCTATTATAATTTCTCTCTTCATTTCAACTCTTTTTTCCTTTTTATACACGTGTCGCCTTATTGATAAACGAACAATATCCGCGATAAGTCTCATAAACGTCAGCTTTGCTGGTTGCTTCCCACGGAGCGTGCATGTTCAGGACAGCTACGCCACTGTCGATGACGTTCATTCCGTAAAGCGCCATGATATAAGCGATCGTGCCGCCGCCGCCCACATCGACCTTTCCCAGTTCAGCTGTCTGGAAATTCACTTTGTCCTCATCAAAGATACGTCTCAGCATCCCAAGGTACTCAGCATTTGCATCGTTTGAACCCGACTTGCCTCTGGCTCCCGTGAATTTGTTGAATACCATGCCGCAGCCGAGATAAGCAACATTTTTCTTGTCGAAATTTGCCGCATACGAGGGATCGAAAGCACTGCTTACATCGGAAGACAGCATCGTGCAGGCCGCCAGCGTTCTCTTGACATTAAGATCTCCGCCGCATCCTGTCATTTCCAGCACTTCAGCTACTGTATTCTCAAAGAATCTGGACTGCATGCCCGTTGCACCAACACTGCCGATCTCTTCCTTGTCGACAAGGATGCAGCAACTGGTGCGTTTAACATCTGTGATTTCCAGCATAGCTTTATATGATGTATAAGCGCATACTCTGTCATCCTGTCCATATGACAGGATCATGCTGCGGTCAAACCCGGCTTCTCTTGCTCTGCCCGCGGGAACGACCTCCAGTTCCGCCGAAATAAAATCTTCTTCTTCAATATCATATTCCTTTTTCAGAATATCAAGAAGACCTTTTTTGACAGCTTCCTTTGCGCCTTCCTTACTGTCTGCACTGTCTTTACCGGCTTCTTTATCGTTTTCACCGCTGATATTTATCGGTCTGTTCGCAACGATTATATCCAGCGCCTCGCCTTCAATGACAGTGGCGGCTTTTTTATCCATCTGTCTCTGAGCCAAATGGATGAGAAGATCTGATACGAAAAATACCGGGTCATCCGGCTTTTCCCCTACGCTTACCTTCACGCTTGTCCCGTCCTTTTTCACAACGACGCCATGGATGGCCAGAGGCAGAGTGACCCACTGATATTTTTTGATGCCGCCGTAGTAATGTGTGTCAAGATAAGCAAACCCTCCGTCTTCATAAACAGGATTCTGCTTTACATCCATTCTGGGAGAATCGATATGCGCACCCAAAATGTTCATGCCATCTGTCAGAGGATCGCTGCCCAGGTTGAACATGACTATCGCCTTATTCATATTGACACGGTATACTTTATCTCCGGCCTTAAGTTTTTCACCTTTTCTGATCAGTTCATCAAGATCCTTATATCCTGCCGTTTTCGCTTCTCTCACAATGATATCAACGCATTCACGCTCCGTCTTTGCATCACTCAGAAAATCGATATATCCCTTGCTGAAATCTTCACATTCACTGCTTTGCTCAGGCGAATATATTTCCCATGTATTTCTGTTTTCCACTGTAATCGTCTCCTTCCCTTTTTCTGTTCAGAGACAATGCTATATCACGCAGTTAGATTTGTCAAACAGACATAAAGAATCTTTGTCTCAGCAGATCATTTATGTCTGATCATCTTTATTTTTAAGCTCTTTTCGAATGAGAGAAATATGTTTTGCGGCATCTCTCAACGAAAGGTTCCTTCCAATGATATATTTTCTCAGCTTGCTTATGATCTCGCGGCCGTCCTGATCTGCCCTGCTCTCGAGGTAGTCCATAATATTTATTACGTTATCTCTGTGTTTCTGTTCTCTCAATGGGACAAAAGCAAATTTCACATCTCTCTTTTTGAGATTCTGAAATACCGTTTTGCCATCAAGAACAATGTGATCAGGATCAATGAGAAATTCTCCTGCCTTATCCAGATTCATCAGCGTCTTTCCCAGTAATTCCAGTATGTTATCGATGTCCTTAAATATCATATCATCAAGACATGTATATCCGCTGCTGTCATATACTGTGCTTTTCACTCCATCTGCCATGACGAAATTCGCCGGCAGTGAAAAATCACAAAGCCCTGACGTCAGCACTTTTTCTTCAAATGGTCTTATCTTTTTCGATTTGATCAATAGCACTGCTGACCTCCTGTTTTATCTGTTTGTCCGGATCCTTATCCGCCGCATTTTGCGCAGGGGCTGTAGCCCCTGGCCTCAGCCTGACTTTTTTCAATTGTTATCGTGTATTTTTTCACTGCGCTGCAGCTGCCCCTGTGATATGAACCCCCGTATTTCGGAAAACAATAGACAATGGAGCCTTCGCTGAGCGAACCCGGTTTGCAGTTGGCACAGGCGTCATACTGTCTTTTGATACCTGCTGTGAGTGCAGTCTGAACCGGATGCGCCGAGACAAAGGTGCATGATTTTTTGTGATACCTGCTTCCCCACATCGGAAAAATATATACGATAGTTGCATCTTCATCACGCTCCATTGCATCGAACGTAAACGGATCATCATAGGATTTCCCCGTCCAGCCTCTGCATTTCAGGCTGTCTGTCACCTCAAAACCGTCATAAAGATCCAGCGGAAGTGCTATATCTACTGTGTAATCCATGTCAAACGAGATGATGCTGTCACCCGCCAGATACCTCAGATTCTTCATCTTTGCCCGGGTTATATATTTGTTCTCACCAAGTATGCGGCTCTGCGTTCTCCCTTTAAATCCTATCCCTGCTCTGTCAATATAAGCTGCAGCAGCCTGTCTTCTCGATTCATCGACACACGCGTGCATGCCGCTTTCAACTCCCCCAATGAGTTTCATCAGATAACCCAGTGTCAGCGCAGCTATTATGAATACCGGAAGGAAGAGTGCTGCTTCTACCGTATAACTGCCGCGTCTTTTCCAAGATGTCATATTAACAGCCCTCTCAATACTTCTGATCGTACACGTACTCCCGCCCGTCTGCTTCGGCCTTTACCCAGAATCCCATGTTATGTTCCCTTATCAGAAAAGTGCGGTCATATCTGCCCTGTATATTTATCTGCATCAGATCCATCATTCTTCCCAGTTTCAGCGCACGCTTTTCCACAAAGAGGAACATCATAAGATACCCCTGATATGTAAGACCTTTATCGGAATCCGTGTCTATATATCCTGACTCTTTGTTTTTAACTACAGATTCGACATCTGTCGCCCAGGTGTCCTTCGTTTTGTGAAGAGGGACTTTCTTCCCATGCTCCAGTATTCTCATATCATTCTCTGCTTCTGCCAGAGCCCATGCTTCAGAAAGGCCCAGTGCCGCGACCGGTGCTGCAACCTCCGTCCCCAGCAGCTCTGCCGCAGCAAGCACCTTTTCTCTCATCTCAGGATCAGCCCATATAAACAGCAGATTTACAGCATTTCTTATTTTAACGATGTCTGCTCTCAACTCTCTTCTGTTTTTCAGATCACTCATCTCGCCTTCAATAATATATTCTGCCTCACTGTCAAAAAACGTATCTTTTGACTGTCCGCCGCCGGAACCATCAGCTGAAAGGCCTCTTTTGACCCCATTCTTCTGTGCATTTTTAAATGTATGCATGATGTACTGAACAATCATATAATTCGACGTACCTCGCTCCTGTATCCCTCCTCCGCTGCTCAGCATTTCCTTCACTGATTCGACGATACTTCCGTTCCCTGGATGCGCACCCGAAGGCAGCTGATCAATGATCTTGTGATTCCTGAGCGTCCTGCCATCACTTTTCATGTCCACCGGCTTTCTCTCTCCGCTGTCATCATCATTTATCAGACCCTCAATAAATCCCCTTGCAATAGCATACTTTGTGTACTCGCAGACCTCTTTTTCAAATATATCCACATCTGCAAGACAATATCCCGCCGTGTTTGCATCTACCTTTGACAGACCGATGTAGTCATTATGATCCAGCGTGTAGGAAAGATAATCCGTGACCTTCGATATGATCTCCTGTTTGTGTCCCCGGAAGGCGAAAAGTCCGTAATCATCTTTAAGATGCAGATCGAATTCGCTGAGAACAGACCTTCCCGACAGATTCACCAGTCCGTCCATATACCCTATAGCTGCTGTCCTCATCGCAGCCGAAACAAACGTCATGACCAGCGTTATTACGGATGCCAGTATCATTACCAGAAATACAGAAGAGCTGCCTTTCTTTCTATTTAAAAAAATCGGTATACCTGATGAGCTTTTTTTCATCAACTTCATACGTATATGTCCTTATCTGTTTTGTAAAAGAATGTCTTAATATCCCCGATCTTCTGAATCTGACTGAGCTGTCCGCAAAATATACTTTGCCTGAAACAGAGCCCCCCTCATATACACTGACTCCGTGCGGGATATGCTTTTTCGTGACCGAGACCCCTGTCTGCTTTCCCATCTCAGCATTTGCGGCAACATGGATCTTAGCTCCTGCGGCTACTTCACTGTAAAGAAAAACAAGTATATAAATGACCGCCATCACACATAGTATGACTACGGGCAGCACAACAGCTGCCTCGACCATAGACGTTCCGCTCCTCTTATGACTAAAAACCATTGTTCAACGATTCAAGAGTCTTGTTGATAAACGCCGTGATCTCCGATTTGAAGATCAGTCCCAGTATGATAGCGATAGCCACTAGTATAGCCACCTGGACCATTTCCATGCCGTCCGAACGGCCTGATAATACTTTCCTCATTTTTGTCTCTCCTTTTAAAAAATCTTTTTTTATATCTCCATAAGTGCCGGCGCGATCGTTAACATGACCAGGACCCCGATCAGCATCACTAAAGGCAGTGTCATCTTTGTTTCAGACAGGCGTCCGTTTTCCTCCGCCTGTTTTTTGCGGGCGAACCACAACATGCTGCTTTCATGAGCCAGCTTCCCTGTAAGATCAGAACCCTTTCCGATATTGTCCGAGATGATATTAGCTATGCGCATCAGTTCCCTGACGCCGCTGCGCCTGGCAAAATCCTGCAGCTGTTCATGCACAGCTGTATTTGTTTTACGGCTCCGCTGTTCTATCACAGACAACTGACTGTAAAAATACCCCCCGTCCATATCCTTTCTGTCCCTGATAACCCTCAGCAATGCCTCATTGATCACTATCCCTCCCTCCAGCAGCAGCACCGTTTTGTTGATAAACTCAGGCAGCTGTCTTCTGATCGAATCCCCGGCTTCTTTTTCTTCCTTCTTTATGCGGGAGAATCTTCCCATGTACAGCGCCGCAAATGCAATGGCAAACACAAATACTATAAGAGGCATATCATTCTTCTTCCTGAACTCCCATGTCAGTCTTGTGCCATCTTCCGTCTTTTCAGGAAGATATATCACTTTCGATGCCGTATCTTCATTAAGCGATCTCGCAGCGCTGTCTATACGCCGCCCCAGTTTATCCGATTCTGACTCACCCCTCATGATCCCTTCTTCGTCATCTTTTTCACCCCCATTCACTTCATCAACAAACAATTCCTTGTCCTGCACTATCGCGGCTCTTCCATTATCTGCCCTGACCCTGACATCTACGCTTTCTGTCCCTTTCCCTTCCTGCGGACGCGTTATACTGATCAGTCTGCCGTCTTTGCTTACCGATACATTTTGTCCGTCATGCATATATGCCCAGACTGAAAACACCATCACCGCGGCAAAAGCCGCCACAAGAGCTATGTATCCCATACGCATGCTTCTCCTGTCCTTACCGGCACGCCTTTCACCTTCGGCCTTGCCATACAATGCTTCGTACCTGACAGTTAACGGATCGTTCTTCCTTTGTCCATTTCCTCTCCTTTTGATCATTGTCATATCCAACCATTTCATTTTTCCTGCCCTCATTACTTGCCATGACTCTCAAACTGCGACTTCGGTAAGCTTCATCATCATGCGGTAAGCAGCCACGATCCCCGCCAGAGAAACCGTCATAACGAGCCTTCCCGAAAAAGTCTCATACATAACCGCCAGATAATCCGGTGAAAAGATATTCAGAAACAGAACGACTGTCAGCGGCATGATGCTGATGATGCGCCCTTCGAATTTTTTCTGCGCAGTCAGTGCACGTATTTCCTTCTCTATTTCCATCTTATCCATCATGACTTTCGTTGAATTGGCAATGACTTTTTCCATATCTCCTCCCGTCGTCCTGCAGGCTTTGTAGACATCCACAAAACTGATTATGTCTTCCTGATGTGAACGCACAGCAAAATCAGTGAGCAGAGCTTCCTCATTCTCCCGGTTTTGTTCTATTCCTCTCAGCATATATTTGAGTTCTCTGACCATTGGAGTCTTTTCACTGTATATCATCAGGAGGTTCTCATAAGCTTCTCCAAGAGCATTCTGCATCTGTCTCCCTGACGCGAATGAAGCCGACAACGAGTACAGCATATCTTTGAACTGCATCGTCAAAAGCTCCTTCCTCTTCAGAGCCTTTTCTTCGGCGTACGAAGCCGGGACAAAGACCGCAGCAAAACCTGCTGTCACCGATAAAATGATGCTGTGATAAAACAGCAGACATACAAAGAATATGACTGCATATCCGGCCAAAAACGAGATCATCCATTCCCGCCGTGATAATTCATATTTATCATAATCACATATCATCTGTGTCATCTCCCTTCAATACAAGCTTTTCGCGTCTGATGATCCTGTTTCCTGTTCTTTTGAGCCCGTCCTTTTTCGTATATCGAAACAACGGATTGATCCTTATGCTCCCCGTTTCATCTGAATAGATCTCAGCTATCTCAAGTATCTTCCTGTCTTTGTTTTCAAGCCTGCCAAGGTGGATCATGATATCAATTGCCTCGGCTATCTGAGACCTTATAGCCTCTACCGGGAAATCAGCCGCCTGCAGGAACATGGATTCAAGGCGTCTTAGCATGCCGCTTATCGAGTTGCCATGTCCTGTTGACAAACTTCCCTGATGTCCGGTATTCATCGCATTTATCATATCCATGACCTCTTTGCCTCTGACCTCCCCTACGATGATCCTGTCTGGTCTCATACGCAGGGACGTCTTTATCAGGCTGTCCATCCCAATACCCCCTTTCCCGGTCGATCCTGCATTCCTGCATTCCATTCTGACGATATTTTCATTGTTTCTGATCTGCAGCTCAGCAGAGTCCTCGATCACTATCAGCCTTTCATCACTTGGGATATAATCGGCAAGCACATTCAGAAAAGTCGTCTTTCCCGATGAAGTTCCGCCGCTGATAAAGCAGTTGAAGCCATCCTTTACCAGCACATCAAGATAATCCGCGCACTCCCGTGTCAGTGTGCCCAGTTGTATCAGATCTTCCATTGTAAAACCTTTTTCAGGAAATTTCCGTATCGTGAATATCGGTCCGTTGAGCGCGATGTTCCTGTACACCGCATTGACTCTGGAGCCGTCTGAAAGCCTTGCATCAACGATCGGGCTCAGTTCATTTATTTCTCTGTGAACTGCACCGGCGACCCTTCTGATGACCTCTTCAAGATCTTCGACTGTGGCAAACGATCGCTCAGCTCTGACTATTCTGCCGTTTTTTTCAATGAAAATATCATCCTTGCCGTTGACCATTATCTCATTGACAGATTTATCATCTATGTACGGCTGGAGTATCCCAAGATCGCTGCGAAGCGAATAATATACCGAATCGATCATCCGGTCTATTGCCCCCAAAGACTGCATGCTGACATGCCGGGAGCTGAAAACAAAATCTTCAATGTATTCGCGCACTTCATCGTCTGTCATGTCTTCTTCAATGACATTAAGACTGCGCCTGATCATTTCAGTCAAAGCACTGATGTCCATACTTAACCTGCCTTTACTCACTTTAACCTAAGAAAAATGCACCGCCTGTGCGATGCATTAATAATAGCACTTGTGGAAATATTTAACAAGATTATTTCTAAAATTTCCCTGTATTTTTTTGTATTTTTCGAAGCAATCGCTTATTCATATTTGTGTTTCAACAGGATCTGCCTGTCTTAACCATTAACATACCAATTCTGGCAGCAAAGCTGAGTAGCTGTCCGCAGGCCGGTACGCCCGCCGGAATTATATACCGGGATCATCTTTTTTATTTCTTTATCTTCAATAATATGAGCCATGCAGTCCCTGAAGCCGGTTTTTTCCGGTCTGCCGTCTTTAACAAAGAATACTCTTTTGCAGAGCTCTATAACCTTTATCATCTGCATCGTCACCTGACTGCCGCAGTCTATCACGATCGTATCATACTCACTGCTGTTCATTATGCTTTTCATAAAAACAATAAACTCTTTTTCGTCAAGCGTAAGCAAAGGATTCGGTCCTGCTGCCTGACGGAAAGAATCAGCTCCCGCAGCATCACCGGTCACGAATGGTCTCAATGAGATATTGCAGCTGCTATTCTGTTTTGCTTCCCGGAGGGCAGTTTTGTCCCGTCCATCCGGCATTTTCCCGTCATCAGCTTTTCGTTCAAGAATATAATACAGATATTTTTTGATGTTCGACGGACTGTTGTCATTTTCAGCCTGATCAGGAAATTGATCCAGCGATATTTTCAGGACCTTGCGGTTCCCGGCCTCAGCAAGCTCATCAGCAAAAGCATTACAGATACAGCTGCATCCGCTGCCGCCCCTTTCTGCGATAAAACAGAAAGCGTCTTTTCGATTGCCTGTGTCACGAACAGTTGAAACACCCTTTATCTCATCATAAATGTCATACAATTCATTTGTCATCTGACGAATGTTCTTATATTTAAACAGCCGCCGTGAGCTGACATCTTCATCTGCCTTTCGCTCAGTCAGATATATCACCACCGGAGCAAACAGCCTGCTTGTCTGCCGGCCGCAAAACAACAATTCTTCAGCTGACCGCTCCGTAAACCACCCGGACTCGGCAAGAACAATATCCGGCCATGTGCCGCTCTGTTCAAGCGAATCAAAATCACATGCTGTCTGAACTTCCATCCCCCTGGTATTGCGGACTATCGCCCATGCCAGAGCGCCCGCATATTCCTTGTCCTTACAAACTATTGCCACATTTACCATTTCCATATATTACCTCCCTCCTCATGATAAGATCATTGGTAATACTTGTCAATAGTGTTATTTAAATGCGGGTCAGGTGAATACAAAAAATCCCGAGTTGCCGTCAGGAAAGTTAATTAACGCCCTAAAAATCTTTAGGGGGGCATCCTATCCTTTGCGTTTGCCTTCCACACTGAGGAGGCATGGCATCTTCAAAGTCATCAGATTCCCAATGTAACTATGTAGGTTTAATTATGATTTCCTTAACCTGCAAGCCAGGATTTATTTGCTTTTTTCTTATGATGTAACTATACCATTTTTTCGGCTGTTTCTCAAGGTATCTGAGCAATTTTAGGCTCAATATTTCGCTCTCTTTTTGCAGTTGCTTTCACAGCTGTGCTGCTGATATGATTTTTCAGCAACTTTTACTGTTCCAGATGTCGGGGTGATGTTGACGCTGATTTCCAAAAGTATTACAATTAATACAAAACTAAATAAATGTTGGGAGGTAATTAATATGGCGTTAGTAACAACCACAGAAATGTTTAAAAAAGCGTACAATGGCGGATATGCTATCGGTGCTTTCAATGTGAACAACATGGAGATCGTCCAGGGCATCACCGAAGCGGCCGGCGAACTTAACAGCCCGGTCATCCTGCAGGTGTCAAAAGGCGCAAGACAGTATGCCAACCATACTTATCTCGTTAAGCTGGTAGAAGCAGCAATCGAAGAAAATCCGCAGATCCCCATCGCTCTTCATCTGGATCACGGTGATTCATTCGAACTGTGCAAGAGCTGCATCGACGGCGGGTTCACATCGGTCATGATAGATGCATCCTCTAAACCATTTGAAGAAAATATCGCACTGACAAAACAGGTAGTAGAATATGCGCATGATCATGGTGTTGTCGTTGAGGCTGAGCTCGGAACTCTCGCCGGCGTTGAAGACGAAGTCGCTGTAGAGCATGGACAGGAAAGCTATACACGCCCTGATGACGTCGAAGAATTTGTTGAAAGAACAGGATGCGACTCGCTGGCTATCGCCATCGGCACATCACACGGAGCTTATAAATTCAAGGCTTCACAGTGCACACGAAACGAAGAAGGCATTCTTGTTCCCCCGCCGCTGCGTTTTGATGTTCTCGAAGAATGCATCAAACGTCTGCCCGGATTCCCGATCGTTCTGCACGGATCATCCTCTGTGCCTCAGGAATTCGTCAAAACAGTCAACGAATACGGCGGAAACATGCCGGATGCTATCGGAATTCCGGAAGAACAGCTCAGAAAAG
>CADCRD010000074.1 GCA_902803725.1 uncultured Eubacteriales bacterium | reverse complement strand
CCTTACCTCTTCAGGTCTTGCACTCGGCAGATCGATCTTATTTAAAACAGGCATTATCTCCAGATCTTCATCCATGGCAAGATAGACGTTTGCCAGAGTCTGGGCTTCGACTCCCTGCGTCGCATCAACAATGAGTACAGCACCCTCACAGGCGGCCAGCGACCTTGAAACTTCATAGTTAAAGTCCACATGTCCCGGCGTATCGATCAGATTGAATATGTATTCATTACCGTCAGAAGCCTTGTATGCCAGCCTTGTTGTCTGCAGCTTAATGGTAATGCCGCGCTCACGTTCAAGATCCATATTATCAAGAAACTGCTCTTTCATATCCCTCTTGGCAACTACACCGGTGTTTTCCAGAATACGGTCAGCAAGAGTGGATTTGCCATGATCGATATGTGCTATGATGCTGAAATTTCTGATGTATTTTTTGTAGTCATCCATTTATTATTTACCCTTTTAAGTTATTTTGCTCTATAAAATTACCGTCCACAGTGCCGGTTCTTGATGATATGCGAAATGCACATTGATTTTACTTCATTTCCCCCTTGATTTCAACAATCAAATCATTTATACTATTTTTTGCGAATTTTGATGATAGTTTAATTTTAAAAGAAAAGTGGGGTGACATTTAAATGGCAAACATTAAATCCGCAAAGAAAAGAATCCTGGTGATCGACAAAAAGACAGCCAGAAACAGAAGAGTTAAAGAGCACATCAAGACTGTACTTCGCGCATTCGAAGCTGCAATAGCAGAAGGTGACCTCGAAGCTGCAGAAACACAGCTCAGACTCTGCGAGAAAAAGCTTATGCAGGCTGCCGCTAAAGGCACCATACATAAGAAAGCTGCTTCCCGCAAGGTTGCCAGACTTACCAAGAGATTCAACGAAGCTAAAAAAGCTTAAGACTCACCCGTCCCCACAGGGCGCATAAGTTAAATGCGCAAAAGAGTAAAAAAAAAACCACGCAGGTGTCTCACGTGGTTTTTTTATTGTTCAGGTCTGTAAATATCGAAATACCATAGAGTATTATTGCAAAATGGTTTTTAGATTTGCCAGTTCCTTAGCGCATCTGTCCTGATACAGATTCTCAGCCTCGAAGAGGATGAATCCGTTAACACCTCTTGCTCTGTATTTGCTTTTCCTGATTTTTTTGACCTGTATTTTCATATTTGTGTTTCTCTTATTCCAGCCGCGGTCATCACTCTGATAATATCCGCATCTGTACAGTGCCAGCCCGATATACATCCTTATCTTATCAGGCTGTTTATTTAGTTTGGAAAACTGGTTCAGTCTGCTGGTAAACATTTTGGTTTTCCCTCCTGAACCCCAGTTATCTGTCCAATAAATCTGAGGCACCAGATAATCCACATATCCTGTTTTACTTAGCCATGTTTTAACATCAGCTCCGTCAGCCATGTCATTATCGTAGTTTCCCTGCGGGCTGATGCCGAAAGTCAGTTTCTTTTTATGGCAGAGTTTATAAGCTGCCTTTACCAGCTTGTTTACCTGTTTTCTTTTATACTTTGGTTTTGCAGATACCCTCTTAGCTTTGCCTGCTCTGGACTTAACATATCCGCCTTGAGAATGATAAAAATAATCATCAAAATGAATACCATCGATATCATATCTGCTGAGTTCCCTGATCACTTTGAGCACTCTGGATCTGCTGGCTTTGTATTTCGGGTTATAATACTTCGAATGTGTAATCCTGTAAGGGTTCATCCATGCATGCAGTTCAAGATCGTATTTGTCAGCTGATTCACAGACTATTTTCAGAGGATCGTATTTATAAGCATCACTTGCCTTCTTTTTCGCCTTTGATTTTCCCACAATGTACTCCGAAGCATTAAAAGAACTCGTCCTCCAGACTGCATCATCAAATGCGCGAACGTGGAAAAACACAGCGTTGCATTTATTCTTTTTAGCACGTTTTAAAATCTTGTTGATGTTCTTCCTGAACTGATCTTCGCTTTTTTTATAAAGTCCCACATTCTTGAAATCGCAAAAAGCCAGCCAGAGTCCCCGCATCTCCTTATTTGTTTTTACGATTCCACTGCTGGCATGGGCCGTATCCGCAGTAACATATCCGCCGGTGAAAAAGCCCGACAGAGCCATCACCATACACAGCACCAGAGATATACCCTTGCTCTTCATAAATAATTCCCCCTTTTCCCCTTTTACAGATTCGCCTGCCGCTTTATCTTCTTTGTTGTCGTGCGCACAAAATCCTCTTTTCTGACGATAATGTTCCTGATCCTCTTGTAATCAGGCAGAGATTTGTTGATCTGATAGATTTCTTCACGAAACATCTCAAATACCTCCTCCTCGGAAACATCTTCGCCCATATGTTCTTTGATATATTCCATATCAGGAAGTATCTGGACAGCAACTATATAATCACGTCCGCCGTCTTCTTCCTTTCCGTATACCATTGATTCCGTCACCTGAGGCAATGCATTGACCAGTATTTCCAGTTCTTCCGGATAAATGTTCTTCCCTGTTTTTGTGACTATGACATTCTTTGAGCGGCCTGTTATATGTACCCATCCCTTCTCATCCATAAATCCCAGGTCACCCGTATGGAACCATCCTTCTTCATCAATGACTTTTGCTGTTTCATCCGGCATCCCGTAGTAACCGAGCATGATGTTCCTGCCGCGATAAGCAAATTCGCCGATACCTTCTTCGTCAACATTTATCAGTTTCATCTCACCAAGCGGGACAACAGGACCGCAGGATCCGGATTTTGCATATATGCTGTTTCTCATAAATTCCGGTGTTCCCGATATCAGCGGTGCGGTTTCAGTCAGACCATATCCCAGAACAATATCAAAACCAAGGTCCATGATCCCTCTGGCTACCTGAGGTTCAAGGCTGGCTGCTCCGACAACAAACAGTCTCAGCTTACCGCCCAGGTTCTTGTATACTGAGCTGAACAGTCGTCTCCTCTGGTCGATACCCAGTTTCATCAGTGCTTTATTAACAGATATGAGCTTTCTTAAAGCTCCTGCTTTACCGTTCTTTTCTGCAGTCTTCCAGATCTTACTGTACACAGATTCAACGATCAGAGGAACCCCTATCATAATACTTACACCGGCTTCCTGGATGTTTTTCAGTATGTATTTCAATCCTTCGCAGAAAGCGACGCATGCCCCCTGATAGCCCACAGTCAGCAGGTTGATCGTTCCTTCAAACGTATGATGAATCGGAAGTATTGACAGTGAAACATCATCATCATGGAGCTTGCATATCATGCTGGTGACCATTACGTCATGACACAGATTTGTGTTCGACAGCATTACGCCTTTGGGGTTTCCAGTAGTTCCGGATGTGAATAGCAGGACTGCCATTACATCCGGATCGATCACGACTTCATCGTAAACTTTGCTGCCGTCTGCGATCATTGTCCTGCCGTCTTCGATGGCTTTTCTGATATGTCCTTCGTTTGTTTTGTTCTCTTCGACTTCATATATGGACATTTTGATTTTCATATCTATGTCCATGCCTTCAAAGATCTCATCATACTTTCCCGTGTATAACACAGCTGAGAGATCTGCTCTGCTGCTGAGATTGTATATTTCTTCTTTACTCAGTTCTTTGTCAAGAGGCACTGCTATGCCGGCTCCGCATACGATGGCAAAGTAAGCTACTACCCATTCATAACAATTGCTTCCTATTATTCCTATCCTCTTGCCCTTAAGGCCCTTTTCAATCAGATATGTTCCAAGCGCCCAGACATCCTCTTTAAATTCTTTGAAAGTGATATCTATGTACTCGCCGCCCTTTTCAGCCTTGACTTTGTAAGCCGGTTTTTCGGAAAACAGCTGCGCACTGCTTTCAAGCAGTTCTCTTATGGTCCTGATATCTCTGACCTCATACGGCTGGATATTATCTTCTTTGCCAGACATTCTTGCCTCCTTAACGATCATCGTTTTTCATTATATCATAGTCTGTGTGCAGATTTTCTGCTGATAAATACTGTTCAAAAAGACTGCATATAATTATAGCATATTCATCACAATGTTACAGATTGTTTTTTGATATATCATGGTTATTGATCTTATAAATCATAATTCCTGTTACGATTCTCCCCTGACTTCCAGTCATCACCGCCTTGTTCTTAATATATTTTCCAACGGATAAATACAAAATATTGCAATAAATCCGCTTATCCTATAAAATTATTACATATCAACGGAAGGAGAAAAAACATTGAGTACACATATCAGTGCCGCCGCAGGTCAGATCGCAGAGAGTGTTCTGATGCCCGGCGATCCGATGCGGGTAAAACACATCGCAGAAAACTATCTCGATAATGCTGTATGCTATAACGAAGTGCGCGGTATGTTCGGATATACCGGCACATACAAGGGAGTGCCTGTTTCCGTCCAGGGCTCAGGCATGGGAATGCCTTCAATGGGCATCTACTCATGGGAGCTCATAACTGAATACGGTGTTCAGAATCTGATCCGTATTGGCACAGCAGGATCATTCCATGAAAGTATCCGCATGGGTGATGTTGTCATGGGCACAGCCGCCAGCACAGACTCTAACTATATACATGCATTTGATGCCCCGGCCGGGTATAGTCCCTCAGCAGATTTCAGCCTGATCAAAAAGGCACTCGCCGCAAACGAGGATCTGGGGATCTCACTTGCCGCAGGCAATATCGTTTCCTGTGATGTATTTTATGAAACCGATCCCAAATGGTGGCATGCATGGGCTAAGATGGGCGTATTGGCTGTTGAAATGGAAGCCGCAGCCCTTTACATGAATGCTGCCTACAATCAAGTCAGCGCACTGGCCATGGTTACTATAACAGATCATTTTGTAACAGGCGAACACGCCACTGCCGCTCAGAGAGAAAAGCAAAACGATGATATGATCAGGCTTGCACTTGAAACTGTAATACGATAACGAGCATCTTAATGCATAATATACTGCAATGGAATCAGGAGGTAACTGATGTTAAAGACAATGGAATCCGCTGAAAACTATCTTGAAACGATACTTATACTGAAAACAAGAAATGGCTCTGTCCGTTCAATAGATATAGCACACGAGCTGGATTTTTCAAAACCGTCCGTCAGTGTCGCAATGAAACGGCTTCGTGAAAAAGAATACATCACTGTTGAAGACGGTGGCCTGATAGAGTTCACAGAAAAAGGACGTAAGCTGGCCGAAAGAATCTATGAGCGTCACGTTCTTCTGACAAAAGCGCTTGTTTCGCTCGGAGTTGACCCTGAAACAGCGGCAGAGGACGCCTGCCGGGTCGAACATTACATCAGCCAGGAAACATTCGACAAAATAAAAGAACATTTCAACGATCACATCAAATAAAAAACAACACATCCGCTTTGATCTGTTATATATCTGACTGCGGATGTGTTTTTTATTGCCTGATTTAATGCTTATTTGTTCTCGTGCTCGACGTCGCAGTATGCGCAGCGGTATATCTTCTTTTCCTTGTCTGCCAGATAAAATCTCTGCTTTGCACCCTGCTCCACAGATGTGATGCAGCGGGGATTTTTACATTCAAGTACATTAGTCAGTGTTTCAGGCAGTTCCAGATGTGTCTTGAGCTCAAGCTTGCCGTCTTTTACAAGATTTATCGTGATGTTAGGGTCAACATAACCCAGAACATCCATATCCAGTTCAATTCTCTCGTCTATCTTGATGATATCCTTTCTGCCGTACTTTGTGCTGACAGCATTCTGTATGATCGCCACACTGCAGTCAAGTTCATCGAGCTTCAGCAGCTTGTATATTTCCATACTCTTTCCGGCCTGTATGTGGTCCAGGACGATCCCTGTGCTAACTCCATCTACATTCATTTTTCATTTCCTTTCATATCACTTTATTCCCAGCAACCTGAGGATCAGTGCCATCCTGATGTAACGGCCGTACAGCACCTGATCAAAATACTTTGCTCTCGGATCATCATCCACTTCAACTGCGATCTCGTTGACCCTCGGCAGCGGATGAAGTATCGCAAGATCCTCTTTAGCGTCTGCCAGCTTGTCCATGTCCAGTATATAACTGTCCTTCAGTCTGACATAATCCTCTTCATTGAAAAAGCGTTCTCTCTGGACCCTTGTCATATACAGTATGTCCAGTTCACTCATAACGTCCTCCATGCGCTCGACCTCTTTCCACTCTGCACCATTTGAATCCATGAGCTCTCTCATGTATTTCGGGATACGCAGCTCGCGTGGTGAGATCAGAACGAATCTGACGTTTTCATAACGCATCATTGCCTCGATCAGAGAATGCACCGTTCTGCCAAAGCACAAATCACCGCACAACCCTATCGTCATATCACCAAGATGTCCTTTGACCTCGCTGATCGTCAAAAGGTCTGTCAGCGTCTGTGTCGGATGGAAATGACCGCCGTCACCTGCGTTGATTATAGGAACTGTCGTTCTCTCAGAAGCGATCAGCGGTGCTCCTTCTTTCGGATGCCTCATCGCTATGATATCTGAATAAGCCCCCACTGTTCTGACAGTGTCGCTTACACTCTCGCCCTTTGCCGCCGAACTCGAAGCTGCTTCGGAAAAACCCAGCACCTGGCCGCCCAGAGACATCATAGCTGAGGTAAAGCTCAGTCTGGTTCTTGTGCTGGGCTCAAAGAAAAGTGTAGCCATTATCTTGCCGTGGCAGATATCGATATAAGCTTCAGGATCAGCAATGATATCATTCGCAATGCCAATCAGTTCGTCAATTTCCTCAACAGATAAATCTGTTATTTTGATAAGATTTCTCACTTCATTTTCTTTTATTCCCATTACTTCGCCCCTCCTGTGGCGTTATTTCATCCAGCTTTCATCGCTCGGATCATCACGGAAACGGAGCAGTTTTTCCTTATCTGTTTCCTTTATGTATCCGTTTTCTGCCGCGACCTCAGCAAGAGTATCAAGATCAGAAAGGCTCGTATATTTTACTTTTGCTGCATCCAGTCTTTCCTTGCTCTTTTTCATTCCATAAGTGAATATGCTGATAACACCTATGACACATGCCCCTGCATCACGGAGAGCATCAATTGTATCGATAACTGATCCGGCAGTACTGATCAAGTCCTCTACGACAACGACTTTCTGGTCCTTTTCAAGGCGGCCTTCTATCTGATTGCCCCTGCCGTGATCCTTTGCCGAACCTCTGACATAGCCCATCGGCAGATCAAGAATATCAGCCGCCAGGGCCGCATGAGCGATTCCCGCGGTAGCTGTTCCCATCAGGACTTCTGCTTCGGGAAACTCTTCTTTTATCTTCTGAGCCAAAGCGCTTTCAACGATGTCCCTGGTCTTTGGTGCTGTCAATATCAGTCTGTTGTCACAATAGATCGGACTTTTGATCCCGCTCGCCCATGTGAATGGTTCATCCGGTCTGAGAAACACTGCCTCGATTTTCAGAAGCTCACCTGCAACTGTCTTTTTCATCCGTACCTCCGTTTTGTTTGATTATAATCTTGTCATTTCGATCATGACCTCGCCTTGCTAAAATGATATCTGCATGTTTAACAGGACATATTTTCTCCGATGATTATTTTCCAGTCAAAAATTCATTCATGGCTCTGTCATATGCTGATACAGGATCCTGCGCCTGTGTGATAGGCCGCCCCATGACGATATAATCTGAACCGATTTTCGCAGCCTTCGCCGGAGTGGTGATCCTTGACTGGTCACATATCATCGCGCCGCCAAATCTGATGCCCGGAGTAACAGTTACGAAATCCTCCCCGCAAGTCTGTTTGATAGCGCCGGCTTCGAGCGGCGAACATACAACGCCTGCAAGTCCTGCATTTTTTGCTGTCAAAGCATAGTTTACAACAACATCATTTATGTCTCCCGGAATCAGTATTTCTTCATTCATCCTCTTCTGATCGGTGCTGGTTAGCTGCGTAACGCCAATCAACATCGGAACATTCTTACTGTCTGTCCCGGCATTCAGTCCCTCGAGAGCCCACTGCATCATCATCTTTGTTCCCGCAACATGGACGTTCGTCATATCAACGCCCAGCCCCGCCAGAACTTTCATTGCACTCTTCACAGTGTTTGGAATATCGTGCAGCTTCAGATCAAGGAATATCCTGTGTCCTCTTTTCTTAATGTCTCTGACTATGTCAGGCCCTTCAGCATAAAACAATTCCATGCCGATCTTCACAAATGGTTTTCTTCCATCAAATTTGTCAAGAAAGTCCAGGGTTTCCTTCTTTCCCGGAAAATCCAAAGCAATTATTACTTCCTTAGCCATTTTTTTCTCACTTTCATTTACAGTGGCATTAACACTTCTTTATTCTTTCTTGGTCACGCTATACCGCATATTTCACTCAGACTATTGATACCAAGACGCTCCATCAATATCGGCAGCTCCTCGATTATTTTCTTGCAGGCCCATGGATCCACAAGATTCGCCGCACCTATCTGAACAGCCGTTGCTCCAGCCATTATCATTTCGATAACATCTTCTGCACTGCTGATGCCGCCCATTCCCATGATCGGAATTCTGACCGCATCATGTACCTGAGCTACACATCGCACTGCCACCGGAAAGATCCCCGGACCTGAGTAACCACCCATGCGGTTTGCCAGAACTGCTTTTCTGCGCTTTATATCTATGCGCATGCCTAAAAGAGTATTGATCAGACTGATGCCGTCAGCTCCGGCCTGTTCGCATGCTTTAGCAATCGATGCGATATCTGTGACATTCGGTGTAAGCTTTATAAACACCGGTTTTTTTGTCACTTTTTTTACAGCTCTTGTGATCAATGCAGTTTCCTCTGCGCTGGTCCCAAAATTCCGGCCGCCCGCATGAACATTTGGACAACTTACATTGACCTCTAAAAATCCAACCGGCTCACACCTGTCCATCACCTCAGCACAGCGAACAAATTCCTCAACCGAAAAGCCGCTGATATTAGCTATCAGAGGTTTGCCGCATTTTTCCGCCAGCGCCGGTATTTCTTCTGCAGCAACTGCCTCAAGTCCCGGGTTCTGAAGTCCCACAGAATTGAGCATACCTGCGCTGCAATCTGCGATTCGGGGTGTTTCATTGCCGTTTCTGGGGTCGGCCGTAGTCCCCTTGAATGCTATGGAACCCAGCAGATTCAAATCGTACAGTTCTGCAAACTCACGTCCGAATCCGAATGTGCCGCTGGCGGGGATCACCGGATTATCCAGCCTTATTCCGCAAAGTTCAACACTTGTGTCTACCATATGATCTCCTCCTGTCTGAATATCGGACCGTCTTTGCAGACTCTTTTGGGGCCGTTCTTTGTGATAACGGTACATCCCATGCAAGCTCCGAATCCGCAGGCCATTCGCGCCCCCAGATCATACTGCCCGGCATC
Organism: uncultured Eubacteriales bacterium; assembly: GCA_902803725.1. GTDB lineage: Bacteria > Bacillota > Clostridia > Peptostreptococcales > Anaerovoracaceae > UBA3738. The sequence goes on along the minus strand of CADCRD010000074.1, from coordinate 5,430 downwards.
AGAGTGTTCAGCGACCGCCTTCATCATCGGCTCAGGCCCGCAAACGCACGCATATATCTGTCTGTTTTCCGTTTTTAAGCCATTTTTGTCCATGGCAGTTTCTCTTACCTCAAGCAAAGCATCCACAACAGTCCCCTTTACTCCTGAGCTGCCGTCCATTGTCGCGATCGTCAAATCAACACCCAGCTCTTTAAATTCATCTGCAAAGAAAATCTCTTTCTCTTTATTGAATCCGATTATAACATGCGGTTTTTTCCCCGCATCACGAAGGATCTGAGCCAGTGTGTATATCGGCATCGCTCCTGCTCCGCCTCCGATCAGAAAAGCACATTCAGGGATTTCATCGATCATGAATCCGTTGCCCAGAGGTGAAAGAGCGTCAAACTCCTCACCCGGCTGCATTCTGCTCATAGCTTTTGTGCCCTTGCCTACGATCTTGTAGATCATGGTCATCTCATCATCACCATAACTGCAGATGGACATTGGCCTTCTCAGATAAAGACCATCAAGCTTGATATTGATGAACTGTCCGGGTCCTTTGATCTCTGAAGTGTCACCGGATATGGTCATAAGATATGTACCCGGCGCGATCATCTCATTTCTCACTACTTTGTATTTGTTGTCATTCATATTATCAATTCTCGTTTCATTTTATTGTTGCGTTCATCTTTCGATCCGCTTGCTTTTGTTAGAACTATCTTACGAACCTCTTGTTGGTTTTGCGGTCAACGTTCAAACAATTTGCAATGTACTGAATCGCATTTGCTTAGCCGCCAAAAACTACTTTTCCTTCTGAAATAGTATACTTGATTTTTCCTTTGACCGCCATACCTGAAAATGGTGTGCTGCGGCCCTTACTCAGGAATTTTTCCGGATCGATTATATATTCATGATCAGTATCAATGATCGCAAGATCAGCACGCGCGCCTTCTCTGATCATGCCGCATTCCGGAAAACTTAATTTATCCACACCATCCAGCCCAAACCTTCTCGCCGGAGCTATGCTCATCAGTTCGATCAGTCGCTGAATCGTAATAATTCCCTTTTCGACCATGCAGGTGTACATAACCGGAAAAGCTGCTTCCAGTCCGAGTATCCCGTTCAGACTGTCTTTGAATCCTTTCGATTTTTCTTCTTTACTGTGTGGCGCATGATCAGTCGCGATCATATCGACCGTTCCGTCAATAATTCCCTCAATGAGTGCCTTACGGTCAGCTTCATCTCTGACAGGCGGATTCATCCTGAACCTGCCGCCTTCATTCTCTCCCAGTTCTTCGATCCTCCTTGATATGTCACTTTTTGAAAACACCAGGTAATGGGGAGCCGTCTCACAAGTTACATCCAGTCCCTGCGCCTTTGCCTGCCTGATCAGTTCAACGGATTCTTTCGCTGAAACATGACAAACATGATAAGAACACCCCGTTTTTTCGACCAGCCTCAAATCACGTTCTATCTGCCGATATTCGCTGCGCGGATCCTCCGGTGAGTAATTTGTATCTTCACAGTGAGCAACAATGATCTTTCCCAGATCCTTTGCCCTCCGCATGGCCTGCTCCATCAGTTTATCCTGCTGAACACCGGTCCCGTCGTCAGAAAAAGCAAATACGTATGGTGCCATAGCTTCCAGGTCCGCAACCATTCTGCCGTCGATCACCTGCATAAAGTCATATGTGCTTTCCCCTTTATCAGATGAGGACAGACTGCCGGCCGGCCTTGTTATTCTTCCATATGGTAAAACTCTGATGCATGCATCTTTTTTTATCGCCTCCAGCTGCGGCTTGAGTCCATTCATATCCCAGGGCGCAGGATCCAGATTTGGCATAGTGCAAACGGTCGTGTAACCGCCTGCAGCTGCTGCAGCTGCCCCTGTAGCGATAGTTTCTTTGTATTCAAATCCGGGTTCTCTGAAATGAACATGAACATCGATCAATCCGGGAATGATCATGTACCCTTTGCAATTGATTAATTCAACATTCTCTCCACATTCATCTGATTGCCTGTTGACGCAATTATTCTCTAAGACAATTTTTTTAATAATTTTGTCTTCAATAAAAACACTTGCTTTTTTTAATCCATTTGCTGTGTACATCGTTCCGTCTTTTAAAATAGTCTTCATAAATTATCTGTCTCCCTTGTTCTGTGCTGCAATTGAAAGGCAAATGTCACTCTGAATATTATTTTATCATTTTTGTTTTTTTAAACTACCGACTATAGTAAGTATTTAATTGTTCATTATTTCAATATTTTTCCTTTTGAATTTTAACAATCTGCTACTTAATTATACCTGTACAATACTTTTAGGCAAAGGGTTAATTGCAATTATTACTATCGCATTGTAATAATTATTCAAGCAAACTTTATTACAACATTGATTCCTTCGGCTGTTATTCATTATCGAAACTAAGAACACACTGACTGTACATAAAAACTCCAGCGACTCATCGCTGGAGAAAAATCAGATTTATTGAGGCTGCCACACACATGCAGCAGCCTCTTTTTCATTTCACTTTCGCCAAATAGTTTTTATCAGAACGATATCTATTATTCAGCTTCTGCGATTCTTGCGATCAGCTGGCCGCTGTCAACTGCTTCGCCTTCTTTAACGCATATTTCTTCTATCTCGCCGGACATAGTTGCCAGAATGTTCGTTTCCATCTTCATCGCCTCGATGACAGCTATCGGTTCGTTTTCTTCAACCTTCTGACCTTTGCTGACAAGCAGTTTTACGATACTGCCGGAGATATTCGCACCGACCTCTGTCGGGTTGTTCTCATCAGCATACACGATAATGTTCTCAGCTCCGATCAAGCCTGCCTCTTCATCCTTGACTGAAACTACCATACGAGCTCCGTTGAGTTCGAATACGCAGTCTACTGTGCCGTCAGGATTGTGACCCTTGACTTCGAGAAGTTTAATGACCATTTCATTTCCTTCTTCGATCTTGATCTCACATGTCTCACCAACAGACAGGCCATGGAAGAAGATATCAGAACCCATCTTGCGATAATCGCCTTCAGTCTCCAGTTTTTTGAGGTAATCCTCATATACCTTTTCAAAGAGCGCATACGACAGGCACTGTTTTTCATTACCTTCAATGCCATACTCATCCTGCAGTTTTTTCTTTACAGCGTCAAAATCCACAGGTTCGAGCAGTTCACCTGGTCTGCATGTGATCGGCTTTCTGCCTTTAAGAACCAGTTTCTGCAGTTTTTCCGGGAATCCGCCTACAGGCTGGCCCATCATTCCTTCAAAGAATGATACTATCGAATCCGGGAAGTCCATACCCTGAGCTTTTTCATATATATTCTGCGGTGTCAGATCGTTCTGTACCATGAAGATAGCCATATCACCTACAGCCTTTGATGACGGTGTGACCTTGACTATATCACCCAGCATCTGGTTGACTTCACGGTACATATCCTTAACTTCCTTGAACTTGTGACCGAGGCCAAAGCTTTCGACCTGCGGCTTGAGGTTGGAGTACTGTCCGCCGGGAAGCTCATATTTATAGATCTCAGCTGTCGAAGCCGTAAAGTCAGATTCAAATTTGTTATATACAGGTCTTACATCTGCCCAGTAATCACTGATAATCTGCAGTTTGTCAAGATCAAGACCAGTGTCACGTTTTGCATGTTCACAAGCTGCAACGATCGAGTTAAGAGACGGCTGACTGGTCAGTCCCGACATGCTGGAAATAGCAGCGTCTGCGATATCCAGACCTGCGATAGCTGCAAGGCATACAGTAGCAACGCCATTGCCACTGGTGTCATGAGTGTGCAGATGTACAGGTATTGTAAGTTCATTTTTCAGTGCTGTGATCAGCTCTCTTGCTGCAACAGGTCTGAGCAGACCTGACATATCCTTGATGCCGAGTATGTGAGCGCCTCTCTTTTCGAGTTCCTTAGCCATATTCACATAGTAATCGAGAGTATACTTGTCTCTGCTTGGATCCAGAATATCTCCGGTGTAGCATATGCACGCCTCAGCAACTTTGCCCTGATTCAGCACTTCGTCCAATGCAACTTCCATGCCCTGGATCCAGTTAAGTGAGTCAAATATCCTGAATACGTCTATACCGCTCTTAGCAGACTGTTTTACGAATCTTCTGATGACATTGTCCGGATAGTTCTTGTAACCTACGCCATTGGCTCCGCGAAGCAGCATCTGGAAAAGAATGTTCGGAATTTTTTCTCTAAGTGTTTCCAGTCTTTCCCACGGATCCTCGCCGAGGAACCTGATGGATGTGTCAAATGTAGCTCCGCCCCACATTTCAAGCGAGAACATGCCGTTTTCGTTATATGCAACGCCTGGCGCGATCTTTTCCAGATCCACAGAACGTACTCTTGTAGCCATCAGCGATTGCTGAGCATCACGCATAGTGGTATCTGTCATCAACAGTCCCTTCTGCTCGAGTACCCAGTCAGCCAGACCCTTCGGACCACGTTCGTCCAGTATCTGTTTTGTTCCTCTCAGTTTAGCGATTTCTTCCTTAGGGATCTTCGGGAATACCGGTACATTGAATTCCGGCTTATCGCCTTTAGTCTCATTGACATATTTATTTGCAAGGAACTTGAGAATGCGGGCTTCTTCGTCCTTTTTCTGTGCGATGTTAAACAGTTCGGGATTATCTCCGATGAATCCGGTATTGCACTCGCCGTCTTTGAATGTCTGGTGATTCAGCACGTTGATCAGGAAGTTCTGGTTTGTTTTGACTCCCTTGATGATCGTTTCTCTAAGTGCCCTGATCGCCTTTCTTCTTGTATCTTCAAATGTACGTGCGTGAGCAGTCAGTTTAACGAGAAGGCTGTCATAGTACGGTGTTATTTCAGCACCTGTATAGCAGTTGCCGGAGTCAAGTCTGATACCGAATCCTGCACCGCTGCGGTAAAGTTCGATCGTTCCATAGTCAGGAGCAAAACCGTTCAGCGGATCTTCTGTTGTAATACGGCACTGGATAGCATATCCGTTCACTTTGATATCATCCTGTGTAAGACCTATCTCAGGTGAGTCAAGAGCATAACCCTGCGCAACCAGTATCTGTGTCTGAACAAGGTCTATGTCTGTAACAAGCTCCGTAACAGTGTGCTCTACCTGAATACGCGGGTTCATCTCTATGAAGTAGTGGTTGCCTTCATTGTCCAGCAAGAACTCTACTGTTCCGGCACCGCGATAATCAACTGCATGAGCTATCTTCAAAGCATCAGCGCATATACTGGCTCTCTGCTCTTCTGTCAGGCACAGTGAAGGAGTAAATTCAACTACTTTCTGATATCTTCTCTGAACCGAGCAGTCTCTTTCATACAGGTGAACGATGTTGCCGTATTTGTCACCCATTACCTGTACTTCTATATGCTTTGGTCTGTCCAGATATTTTTCAATGAATATATCATCAATACCAAAAGCCTTTTTAGCTTCGCTCTTGGCACTGTT
>CADCRD010000073.1 GCA_902803725.1 uncultured Eubacteriales bacterium | reverse complement strand
TTTTTCGTCAGGATCAAACGTATCAGCTGTAAGTGCTGAAAACGGTGCTTACACTCATTTTATTGCTGATGTCAGATACCCTGAGACATATCCTGCAGATATTGAACCAGAGGTTTTGATAAACTGTGCCGGTGTTCAATGCACTGAAGAAAACGGCATCAATGAGGATATCGATGTCAATCTGAAAGGCGCCATCAGGATAACAGAACATTTTGCTGTCAAAAATGACAAAATAAGATCTGTTGTAAATATCGCCAGCGCGGCCGGGCATACAGGGTCGGAATTTCCGGAGTACGCGGCAAGCAAAGGCGGCTTGATCACTTATACAAAAAACATTGCATTGAGACTTGCGCCGCGCGCAATAGCCAACAGCATCGATCCTGGCGGTGTCACGACAGAGCTCAACAGGACGGTGATGGACGATCCTGAGATGTGGGAGCGCATCATGGAACTGACGCCGCTGAAGAGATGGGCGAGCCCTGAGGAGATAGCTGAGTGGGTCTATTTTGTCGCTGTAGTTAATCGTTTTATGACGGGACAGAACCTGCTGATCGACGGCGGAGAGGCAGGTAATTGTGAATTTGTATGGAAGTAGGTCTTTCTGTACCGGTTGCACATACGGAATTTCCGGCCAAGTAATATGCCCATAAGATACGACGTATATATATCCGGCTTTGGCGGCGATGAAGCTGTGAGTTCGTCAGCTTCGAAAAACATAAAGGAATAATAAGCAATAAGCAACGAATAGAGTAGCCTGGCATTAAAAATCGATGATGAATTACTGATATTCGGGTGGCTGAAACCATGACGAAGATATCGCCGAGAGGCAGAAAACGTTGGAAAATTACTGATAAATGATTATTGTGAGGAATTATCAGTAACGTTTCAATGGGTTTAGCGTTTTGTTTGTTTTTTTGCTTAACGATAGCTGACCGGTAATTTTTACCGTAGGCAGTGTGCTCTGACAGAAAATATTTATACACATTATTTCAAAACATGTTAAAATATAAACAACTATGACTGCGTTGAATGTTATTAGGGAAAACAGACAATTTCAGGAAACAGTCAATATCAAAGGATAATCAATATTCAATGGAGAAAGGAGCGCATCGATGAAACAATTACTTTCCGGAAACGAGGCGATAGCCCGCGGACTATATGAAGCGGGCGCAGAATTTGCTTCGGCTTATCCGGGTACACCGAGCACAGAGGTACTGGAAAATCTGGTGCAGTACAAAGACGATATTTATTGCGAATGGGCGCCGAACGAAAAGGTTGCTACGGAGGTTGCTTATGGTGCCAGTATGGCGGGAGCCAGATCATTCTGTACAATGAAGATGGTCGGAGCAAATGTTGCTGCAGACCCTCTGTTCACAGCTGCTTATCAGGGCGTAACTGGAGGATTCATTTTCATGTCGGCTGACGATCCGAGCATGCATTCATCACAGAATGAGCAGGATAACCGTCACTACGCGCGTCATGCCAAGATCGCGATGGTTGAGCCTTCTGACAGCCAGGAGTGCAAGGATTTTGTCAAAATGGCTTATGAACTATCGGAAAAATTCGATACACCAGTGCTGTATCGCGTGACGACCAGAATAGACCACTCAAAGAGCCTGGTCGAGCTGGGAGAGAGAGAGGAGCACACGATCGAGCCGTATGAAAAGAATGCGAGAAAGAACGTTTGCACACCGGCGAACGCTTATATGAATCATCCGATCGTTGAACAGAGAATAAAAAAACTGGCGGAATACGGTAATGACTGTCCGTTCAACAAAGTGGAGATGAACGGCACTAAGATCGGTGTTATTACTGCAGGCATCTCATATCAATATGCAAAGGAAGCTTTCCCGGAAGATACTTCATTTCTGAAGCTTGGACTGACATATCCTCTTCCGATCAAGCTGATAAAGGAATTTGCAGACAAGGTGGACGAGCTGTATGTCATTGAAGAACTCGATCCGTTCATGGAAGATCAGATCAAGGCTGCCGGAATCGAGTGCAAGGGCAAGGAACTGACAGATGAGAAATATGAGCTCAATGCTCAGCTGCTGGAGGAGCGCATCTTTGGCAAGACTCCTGATACCAAAGAAGTAGCGGTCAAGGCTGTAATGAGACCGCCGGCACTGTGCCCGGGATGTCCGCACAGAGGATTTTTCTATACGATGTCAAAGGGTAAGAATTACGTGGTTACGGCTGATATCGGATGCTATACACTGGGTTGCGCACAGCCTCTGAATGCGATCGACTCGGTACTGTGTATGGGCGGCGGCTTTACTGTCGGCATGGGCATGTCCAAGGTATTTGAGAGAACAGGAGCTGACAAGAAGGTCTTTGGTGTTGTCGGTGATTCGACATTCTTCCACAGCGGTATGACAGGTCTTGCTGAGATCGCTTACAATAAAGGAAATGTTATTCCTGTAGTTCTGGACAACAGGATCACAGGCATGACCGGTCAGCAGGAGAACCCGGGTTCGGGCTATACTCTGGAGGAAGATGCTGCCAGCATGATCAAGATCGAAGATATCATGAAGGCATGCGGATTTGTGAATGTGTTCACAGTTGACCCGCAGGATCTGAAGGCAATGCAGGAAGCGGTCGACGGAGCTCTGGCATCGGAAGAGCCGGCTGCAATCGTGGCAAGACGTGAATGCCGTCTGCTGAAGAGGGCTGAAAAACCGGATGGCATATGCAAGGTGGATTCTGACAAGTGCATAGGCTGCAAAATGTGCCTCAAGGTCGGATGTCCGGCTGTATCATTCAAGGAAGGCAAATCCGTTATTGATACTACTCAGTGCGTGGGCTGCACGGTATGCATGCAGGTATGCCCGGCAGACGCAATAAAAAAGGAGGCAAGGTAAGATGCAGGACGTTAAAAGTGTCATAATAGTCGGCGTAGGCGGACAGGGCGCTATCCTTGTCAGCAAGATCATGACTAACGGTCTCATACAGGCCGGATATGATGTAAAGCAGAGTGAAGTACACGGCATGTCACAGCGCGGAGGCAGCGTTTCGACTCAGGTTCGCTGGGGTGAAAAGGTTTACGGTCCGGTATTCGGAAAGGGTTGTGCAGACATGCTGATAGCTATGGAAAATATGGAAGCGGTCCGTTATGCGGATTTTCTTAAACCGGACGGGGTTGCTGTTATCAATGATTATGAAAGGGATTCAATGACGACAGCATCCGGCATCGAAGAATATCCTGAAGGCTGCCTTAAGGCAATGCAGGAACAGTTCAGGACTATTGCAGTCGACGCTGAAGGAATTGCCGAGGAACTGGGAAATGCAAAATGCATGAACGTAGTACTCTTTGGTGCTTTGGCTGATTCTCTGGGCATGGACGACATCGACTGGGAAGCTGTCGTTGCAGAGACCGTGCCGCAGAAAGCGCGTGATCTGAATCTCGAAGCATTCCGCAGAGGCAGAGAAGCTGCTGTGAATGCTAAGGCATAGAACTCAGGATCGACGAATTATTTGTGGGTAAGGGACCCGGCAGAGTAGAAAAACTGTTTTGAGAATTGATGACAATAAGGATAAAAGATGGCAGAGGAATTATTCTTCTGCCATTTTTAGTGATATTTCTGATGATATTGTGCCCGGATCAGGGAAGTGTTGTGGTTCTGGGCACAACAAAAGCAGGACACTGGGAGCTGTTTTGCCTGTTACGGTTTCTTTTGAAAAAAATGGCCCTTTATGTTTGTCATAACTGTCTTATTAATTGAGAGAAAAAGTTAAATAATCGCTTTTTGTGGATCGATATGGTATATTATTTTTATGAAATTTGACAAAACGAGTCAAGCAAGCTGTTTTGACGGAGGACGATAAAAAATGAGATATATATCGTGCAGCAGACTTTTGGCATTTGCATTATCTATAGTATTGGTGTTATGCCTGACGCCGATGTATCTGGGCACAACATCAATATATGGAACTGAATCTGACAGTTTGACTCAGGAACAGTCAGCTGCAGTTAAGCAGGAAGTTGATGAAAAAGATACAGATCAAAATGTGAAAACGAACGAATCGGATAAAGAAGGTTCGCTTGAAAATGCTTCTGACAAAGATGGTTCGGATGAAAAAAGTCTGAGTACAAATACTGATAATATGTCCTTAAGCAAAAATAATGCTGCAACTGTGAAGAACGATGCTTCATCTGATGAAAACCAGGGAAATGAAGCCGGACAGGGAAGCCAGGATGACCAGAACAATACAGACGATGGAGATATAACATCTGAAGATAAAGAGGTCGATCTGAACAAGGACGGAGGAGGTAATGATGACGACGGACAGGATATTATCTCCGGTGATACTGAAGGCATGGTCACCCTGATATTTGACAGTAACGGCGGAAGCAGCGTAGCTGCTGTTTCGGCGAAGCAGGGAGATCCGGTTGTGATGCCGGAAAATCCCCTGAGAGAGGGGTATACTTTCCTTGGATGGGATCATGATGTTCCGGAGATCATGCCTGAGAATGGGATGAAATTTACCGCACAGTGGGAGATAAATACATATGTTATTTTGTTTGATACGGATGGCGGTACAGATATCGACCCATATGTTGCGGAATATGGCGCTGCTGTTAAAATTCCAAATGACCCGGAAAAGCTCGGATATATATTCAGCGGCTGGGACAGGGAGATCCCGCAGACAATGCCGGGGTACGATATGACGATCACAGCTGTGTGGACACTGGACTCTCCAGCATTTCCGACCGTAGATGATGACATCCGGGCTTTTATACGCGGAAGCGGAATTCCTGCAGCTGACAGACCGGTTTATACAGGTACGATTCCTAATGTCACTGACAGATTGATGAATACTTCCTCGGGAAGCCAGCCTGGTACGACTTCAGGGAATCAGACCGGTATGCCTTCGGGATATCAGATCGTACATGTCGTAAACGACGGAACACCTGCAACTGCTGCACGAACGATCGAGAAAACGACAAGGCCTGTGCTTGAGGATTTTGCAGAGGAGGAAGTGCCGCTCGCAGATAGTAAATCTGACAATAAGAAAGAAGATCATTGGGCTCTGATAAATGTTGTATGCACTGTTTTGATGATCATTCTTGCTGCTCTGTCGCTCGTAAGCTCTCGCAGAAGAGGTAAAATCCAGGCAGGCCGGAGTGTAAGCGCTCTGATCGCAGGAATAGCTGTGGTAATGCTCTTGATGACACAGGACTTCAGTGCAAAGATGGTTTCTGTCGATTCATTCACGATACCTATGGTGATCCTTCTGGCGATCAGCTCCGTAGTG
>CADCRD010000072.1 GCA_902803725.1 uncultured Eubacteriales bacterium | reverse complement strand
GAATATACACTGACGGGGCTTGCTCCGGAAATCAGAATGACGAAAACATTGGTGGATGGGGAGCGATCCTGGAATACGGACAGCACCAAAAAGAGCTGTGCGGGGGCGAAGTCAATACAACTAACAACCGCATGGAGATGACCGGTCTGCTGCAGGCACTGCGCGCAATAAAAAAGCCCGGGCAGACGATCGAAGTATTCTGTGACAGTTCATATCTGATGGACTGCTTTCGCCAGAAGTGGTATGAACGGTGGGTAAAAAACGGCTGGATGACTTCCTCTAAAAAGCCTGTCGAAAACCGCGAGCTTTGGGAAGCACTGCTGCCATTTCTCGACGAACACGATATTTCTTTCTATCGTGTTAAAGGACATGTGAACGTCGACTGGCACATGGGTCTGACAAAAAAGAAAAGCGAAACTGATATTTCTTCAAACGATGATCCGCAGTCAGCCTTTTCAGAACCTGCCGATGAGATCGGTGTCCCCGATGACTATCTGTGGAAGACTTACCGTAAATTCTGCGAATGGAACGGAAACAAGTTCCTGTTTGAACAGTTCGTTTATATAACCCGAATGAATAATCATGCTGATCGGCTGGCGAATGAAGGAATGGATCAATTCCGGTGATCCATTCCTTTTTTCTCTTGCTCGCTCTCCGGCCTGAGTTTTGTTGTGACAATTCTTTATATTTATAATTATTACAACATATTTCCCTTTCAAGTCATTATTCTCCTTTTTAGACGCGCAACTTTCTGCTGCAATCAAAATGGGGCTAATATTTCATAGCCCCTTTCACAAATTTGCAAATATTTAAATGTGATCCTGCATACTGCATATCCATGTCATCTTCACAGATGCCGGATCTGCAGTTTTATTGCCGTCATATTATTTATAAGGATCGAGATCGCGGTCACCCAGCATTACATGAAGTATCTCAACATCTGTTTCCTTCATGCCCACTCTTCCGACATAGCCTATGCTGCGGATCGTTTCTTCGAAGTTATCCATTACGAGACCTTCGCCCGGTTCAAATCCACGGCCCGCCATTGCCATCTTATGTCCCATGATGGCCGCATCGATCGAGCTGGCGATCTTCGCTGCACATGATGATTTAGCGCCGTCGCAAACCATACCGCCGCAGTCGCCCAGGACGTTGACGAGCGATTGCCCGATCTGCTCATCTGTTCCGCCTGCCATAAATGTGAATGCCGCCGAGGCACCGGCACCGGCACTGACAGCTCCACAGAATGCTGACAGCGGTCCGATATGCTTTTTGATGTGAATAGAAATAAGGTTGCCGACAAGAAGACCGCGGTACATCGTTTCTTTATCATATCCGTTCAGTCTGGCAAATTCAGTAATGGAGTTTGCCAGAGTGATTCCCTGATTGCCGCTTCCGGAATTGATCACTACCGGCATAACACTGCCTGCCATACGTGCATCCGAGCCGGCAGCTGCCAGAGCCTTGACTCTGTTCAGACCTTCGTTTCCGTATGTCTCAATGAGTGTCTTGCCTACATCGGCACCGTACCCACCCTTGAGACCTTCTTCTCCAATTGCATTGTTACATTCTATCTGCTGATCGAGGAAAACCTTGACATCATTAAGGTCGCATGTCTTGGCAAATTCAATGATGCCCTCAAGGCTCATAAGCTTTTTGAGCTCTGCAATGTCTGCTCCAGCAGCCTCAGCTGCTCCTGACTGCACTGTTTCTCCGTTCTTCTCGATCAGTTCGATGTTTGTATGGTTGTTTCTGATTATAACTTTGGCGCTGTCATCTCCTGCCCATACAGTAACCTCGACATAGAGATTTCCTTCGCCTTCTTCGACCGTGCTCTTGCAGTAACCTTCCTGCGCGAGAAGCTGTTTTGCCTCTTCACGGTCCGCGTCTGTAACGCCTTCCAGTATTTCAAGTTCGAGCTCAGGTTTTGCAACCAGTGCTCCGAGAATTGCCGCCGGGGCTATCCCTCTCAAACCGCCTGAATTAGGTACAATAACACCTTTAACATTTTTGATGATGTTG
>CADCRD010000071.1 GCA_902803725.1 uncultured Eubacteriales bacterium | reverse complement strand
TCTGCAGTTTGTGTTGAAGGGCAAGTAAATGCTTGCTTATAAGTACAAAAAATATTGAAAAATACAGACGAATTCCATTTTACGGCCGAATCTTAACTTGAGTATTCTGCTGTTTGGATGTAATATATTGACATGGGAAATAATTACAGTTAAACCGCAGGGGGTTATTCTATGAGTATGACAAAAATTATTGAAGACATTGAAAAAGAACTGAAGCGTGAAAAGAAGCTGGAAAGATTTCTGAAGCAGCGAAAAAAGATGATGCCTGACGGGAGTTTGAGTATTCAGGACAGAAAAAGAGGGAACAGCTTTTTTCAAAAGAAATATTCAAAAGAACGTAACGAAAGTATTTTGCTGGATCCGGGCAATGATAAAGACCTGAGAACAATAAAGCTTCTGATGGAAAAGAGAACTGTGCTGCATGGGCTTCCGGTTTTGAGAGGGAATATTGGTGCAATGGAGAAATTCCTTGCCGGAGTCAGAGTATATAATCCGTGCAATTTCAAATTCGGGGAGATGCTGTCTTCTGAGTATTATCTGGATGATGATGTTTGCCTGAAAGAGTGGCTGGCAAAGGAAGATTGTCAGAATCCGTGGCATCAGGAAAATCGGAAACATGAAACGAAAAGCGGGAAGATGGTCAGATCAAAGAGTGAGGTGTTTATAGCAGATTCTCTTTTTGATAATGAATTAATGTTTAAATACGAACCCAAAATAGTGATTTGTGGTAAAATTTTGTATCCTGATTTCGAAATAATGCACCCTGTTTTCAAAACACTTTTTTGGTGGGAACATCTGGGGATGGTTGATGATCCGGAATATGTTATCAGGAATATGGAAAAATTTGAATATTATAGAAGGGCTGGAATTTATCCGGGAGTAAATCTGATCGTGACGTATGAAACGGCTGACAGACCTCTGACACATGGGATGATCGATGACAGACTAATGGAGTTTGGATTTTTCTGTTGAATGGAAGTGGTGCTGTTTGGATGGGACAGGCCGGAACGGATCTGAGTTGGATAGAAAAGCGTCCTGCAAAAAATTCAGATCAGAAGGAGAAATCGTGGTAGAAAAAATATATAGGCAAAACCAGCACAAAACAGTCGGATCTGGGCGTCACAATTACCAGATCTTAGATATAAATGGGAATCTTGACAGAAATGAAAACCAGAGCAATAGAATAGTGGAAGAAAAAATGTAAGATAAACTTCTTATATTGCAAGGGCACGGATAGTAGCGTATAATTTTCAGCATATCGAACAAAGAGTGAAGGCAAAGAAAGAGCAAGAGCAGGCAAAGTGCGAGGGCATATCTGGTAAAATGCTAAAGCATTGCGAAGGGAGAGAATGGCAATGATTTTTTTGAAGAATGATTACAGTGTGGGGGCACACCCTGCGGTACTGAAGGCGATAGTTGACAGTAATCTCGAATATTTTGACAGTTATGCTGAGGATGAAACGAGCGAGAAGGTTTCCTGTCAGGTCAGAGAACTGATCGGACAGCCAGAAGCAGATGTGCACTTCATAGTAGGGGGAACGCTTACGAACAAGACTTGCCTGGCGGCTTTTACCAAACCATACGAAGCTGTCATCACCACAACTGAGGGGCATATTGCAGTGCACGAGACAGGCGCGATCGAAGCAACAGGACACAGATTGCTGGAAGTTCGCACGGCGGATGGAAAAATAAAGCCGGAACAGATCGAGGAAATAGTTGCTTATCATAATATGGATCAGATGGTGATCCCGAAGGTGGTATATATTTCCGATACGACAGAACCGGGATCCGTATACACGAAGGCGGAGCTGACGGCGCTGCGTGAGGTGTGCGACAGGTACGGTCTGTATCTTTATATTGATGGGGCACGGCTGGCGATGGCGCTGGGTGCAGAGAGCAACGACATGACAATGGCAGATATCGCAGAGCTTGCGGATGCTTTTTATGTCGGAGGTGCGAAATGCGGAGGAATGATAGGTGAGATGGTTGTCATTGTCCGTGATGAGCTCAAGACAAATTTCAGATTTATGATGCGCCAGAATGGTGCTCTGATCTCGAAGGCCTGGCTGGTGTCGATGCAGTTTGGTGTGCTGCTCAAAGACGGTTTGTATGAAAAACTGGGCCGTCACTGTAACGAACTGGGAAAGAAACTGGCAGAAGGCATTTTGGCCAGGGGCTACGAATTGGCTTATGAGCCGGAATCAAATATGATATTTCCGATTTTCCCGAAGGCTCAGGCCGAAGAGCTGATGAAGAAAGTTATGTGTCAGATCTGGGAGGAGCGCGGGGAGAACAGTGTTATCAGGCTGGTGACGAGCTGGGCTTCGACTGAGGAAGAAATAGATGAGTTTTTATCTTTGATATAGAGCAAGATATTGAAGATGGCGACAGGGGGTGGCTGCTAGTGTAAGCGGCCTGACAGGAAAAATGGCGACAGGACACGGTAAGGAATACAAGCTTCTTATTAAGGAGATGCAGGACGTCGAAAAAAAGGAAAATAAATTTTTGAGGTACACAGTCAGGGAGGCGGACGAGAACAAGCGCTCACTGCGTGATAAAATACCGCAAAAGACTTATGATGCACTGGAAAAGGCCTTTGAAAAGGGGTTCAAACTCATTTTTGAAAAAGGAGGCGGCGTTATCGAGAGCACAGGCAGTCTGGAAAAAGCGCGCGAGGAAGGTGAACGTCTGAATGAGTCACTGGAGCGGATGATCCATCCTGATACTTTGAAAGCCGTCGATAAAGCAGCTGGTTCCAGGGTGGCGAGCAGCAAATTTGCCGGAACGGCAGATGGAACTGTGCTGGGCGTGTTCGGAATGGGCATGCCTGACATCCCGATCTTTCTGGGACTGCTGCTGAAATCATGCTATGAGATCGCAGCGGCTTATGGGTTCGACTATCGGGATCCGCGCGAGAGAAAGTACACGATCGCCGTCATGAAAACTGCTTTTTCACGAGAAGAGGACCGTGTGACTGCCAGCCGGGAATGTGACGATCTTGCCGGAATAATGGAGCGTGGCGAGGAATTTGAACGCGAGATCACGGATGATGACATGAAAGATATCGCTGAAGTTTTGGCGACTGAAATGCTGGTCGCAAAATTTTTGCAGGGGTTCACGTTCTTCGGAGTGGTCGGCGGTGCATTCAATTACAACATGATGAGCAAGATCAGCAAAGCCGCGCGTCTGAAATATAAAAAGAGGTTTTTGTATAAACATATGTTGCGGCTGCAAAACAGATAAGCTGCTGCACCATTCAGTCCATTGCACTTCTGCGGCGTATGCGGTCGATGCGAGGCGTATCTGAGCCGCAATCACAATCTGATTTAAGGTAACGGCTTACATCTCCTGTCCGATAACGGATCAGGGGATTTTTTGCCGGGAAAAGGCTGGTCACAACGATTTCTCCCCATTTCCCGTCCGGCAGAGTGAGACCTGTTTCGGGATCTATGATCTCAATATAAAGATCCCGGCAGACATGATAACCGTCGCCGTTAAGACAGCTGATAGCGCCCAGCCCGCCAAACTGAGGGTGAGTGTAATGCTCGCAGACTTCACAATTCCAATCCTCAGTGAGATCTTTTACAAAACTTGCAGGGATATAACTGTCAGAGATAAGAACTTTTCTGACTTGCGACACACTGATATCGGCACTGTGTTTGAACAGACCGCGCAGTGAGTCGACCGTTCCGATAAGTGTTGTTATCGCTTTGTTCGTTACTGCTGCCGTGTTTGATTCAGGAGTCTGACTATTTGCTGCGATCGAACTATCATCTGACTCGATCTGCTCGTGCGCGTGAATCAGATTCAGCATATAATTATACGAATCGTCAGGGGAGCAAACGCTTACGCGAGCTTCCAGCTTCTCCAATACGTGCGCCATTGCAGTACGCATATCGCTTTTGGGCAGAATGATAAGAACACCATCTTCTGCGTTGATAAAGCCTGAAAATGCTTCAAAGAAAAACGGCATGGGATCTGCCTGTCCGGTCAGTGAGCCTTCGTATGTAAAAGGCAGTTCCTCAAATTTATTTATATCCATTGTGAGATAGTTTATGCGATTGGTATTGTTTTCCATAACCTGCCTCCTGGTTTCTTCTCTATTATTATGAATCGATTTTACCATATTTCCGGGACAGTATTAAGAGAAACATTAAGAAACCATGTGCAGTGCACATAAGCTTACAAATAATAAATTAAATCACAAAAATTCTGAAATTGCTGTATAATAATAAATAATACTGTATAACGAAATATGTGCAGGGCGCATAGCGTTCTGATCAAATATCGGCATAAATTACAGCAAAACAGACAGAGCGGAGGGTAAAAAATGAGAAGCAACATCATCACTATCAGCAGGGAATTTGGCAGCGGCGGCAGACTGGTCGGAAGGCAGCTGGCTGAAAAACTGGGTTATAAATATTACGATAAAAATCTTCTGGACGAGATCTCAGTGGAGAATGGTTTTTCGAGAGAGCTGATGGAAGAAGATGAAAAACGCGCAAAGAACAGTTTCCTTTACAGTCTGACAAACGCATTCGGAGCAGCCGGTTATGGACCGGATACCCTGTCAATCAATGAGAGGTTCTTTATTGCTCAGTTTGAATATATTACCAGGCTGGCAGAGTCGGGCGAGAAATGTGTCATAGTCGGACGCTGCGCCGATTATGTGCTGCGTGAATTCAAAAACAATACGGATATCTTCATTTATGCGCCGTACGAAGACAGGATAAAGCGTGCGGTCGATGATTACGGCGTGGATCCGAAGGATGCCGAGAATATGCTCGAGGAAGTCGATAAAGCCAGAGAAAATTATTATAAATATCACACAGGCCGTAAATGGGGAACGCATACGAATTACCACATGTCGATCAACAGCGGATATATGCAGATAGATGATATCGTCGATATGATCATTGAATTCTTGGACAAGAGAGTTTACTTTGATGAGTGATCATTTGGCCGCAGAGCCGGTACAGATATAAAAAATCCGCCGATGGCGTCAGGCAATCAGGTATAATTAGCAGAAGATTATTTTATGGGAGGATGATTTTGTTTGTCCTCCTGTTTGCTGAACATGAACTGGTCTACCTGAGACAGATCCGGCATCTCGAAAGATATCCGGGATAATCATGTCATTTGGCAGATGCCGGGGCAGATCATACAGGAGAATAATCAGAAGAACACACAGGAGAACATAATGGGAAAAAAGATCGTAATAACAAAAGAAAATTTTGAACCTTATCTGGACAAGGTGCGCGGACTGGCTGAGCCGTTCGGATATGAGGTTGTCTATGAAACGGAGCCGCTGAAAGTAGGGAAGCATCTCAAAGATGCGGAGATCGTGCTGGGATTTGGCCGCAAGGTGCTGGACGGTGCAACGGAAAATCTGAAATGGGTGTGCTCACAGGCAGCTGGCGTAGACTGGTTTTTGAAATCACCATATCGCCCGAAACATGACGTGATCCTTACGAACTGTTCAGGAGCATTTGGCGTGGCGGTCGCGGAACATGCAGTTATGATGCTTCTTGAGATACTGCGGAAACAGCC
>CADCRD010000070.1 GCA_902803725.1 uncultured Eubacteriales bacterium | reverse complement strand
TATCTGTCGTATAGCCTTCCTTTAACTTCTTTTTCTGACCGGATATTTTTGCCCGATAATTATATTCTCAAACAAAGATCAGTTCAATAGTCAAAGGAAAATCTCTTGTTTGTCAGGGGGACGGTTCTTCTGACAACTAGCTTGAATCATTGAAAACTTACTGATAATCTTTCCCAGAGCAGTTTTATCAGTAACAATTATACTAATCATCTGTATGTTGTTGGCTGTTCACTGATCCCTAACGAACCATGTGTGTCAGAAGAACCGTCCCCCTGACACACCTGACAACAATCTGCACAAATTCAGTAGCATTTATGGTATCATATGCAAGGCGCGTTGATCGTGTCATGAGAAAGTGAATAATGAATAGTTTAACACAGAATTATAACAATAATAAAAAAGAAAGGAAGCATCGGATGATATGAAGTCATTTGTTATAGCGATCATAGTACTGATATGCGGATACGCTGTATACAGCAGATTCACAGCAAAGATATTTGGTGAAGATGAGCGTGAGACGCCGGCGACAGCAATCAATGACGGCGTGGACTGCGTGCCGATGAAGACCTGGAAAGCAGTCCTGATCCAGCTTCTCAACATCGCAGGTACCGGCCCAATATTCGGAGCACTGATGGGTGCGTGCTTTGGCCCGGTCGTGTTTATCTGGATAGTAGCAGGTTCCATACTGGGAGGTGCCGTACATGACTATATGAGCGGAATGATTTCTGAAAGGCATAAAGGGCAGTCGATAGCACAGCTGTCGGGAATATATATGGGGATGCCTGTATTGTATGTGATGAGGGTATTTACGATAGTGCTGCTGATACTGGTCGGAACAGTATTCGTCACCAGCCCGGCGGCATTGCTGGCACGGCTGACTCCGCAGTCGCTTTCCGGAGGATTCTGGATCGTGGTAATACTGATATATTATCTTATGGCTACATTGCTTCCGATCGACAAGATCATAGGCAGGTTTTATCCGGTGTTCGGTGTGATTCTGGTGATAATGGCACTCTGCATCGCAGGGGGCATCGTGGCAGTTCCGGAATATACTATCCCTGAGATCAGTCTTTCAAATCTTCATCCGTCAAATCTTCCAATATGGCCTTTCATGTTTATTACCGTTGCATGCGGTGCTGTCTCAGGATTTCATGCGACGCAGTCCCCTATGATGGCCAAATGTATCACCAGTGAGAAAGCAGGACGTCAGGTTTTTTACGGTGCGATGATCATTGAGGCAGTCATCGCGCTGATCTGGGCTGCGGCCGGAGTTGCTTTTTATGGCAGCACTCAAATGCTCAGCAGTGCACTTTCTGAACTGGGGCAGTCAGGTGTAGTATATGAGATCAGTCATGAGATGCTCAGCAGCATTGGCGGGATACTGGCAGTTGTAGGAGTAGTGATCTGCCCGATCACATCCGGAGATACAGCATTTCGGAGTGCCAGACTGATTCTGGCAGAGTGGACCGGATTAAAACAGACAAAGATAAAGAACCGCCTGATCCTGACGATTCCCATGCTGGCTGTTGCTGTTATTCTGACACAGATCGACTTTGATATAATGTGGAGATATTTCTCACTGGCAAATCAGGCACTGGCAGCGATCTCGCTGTGGACCGCCACATCATACCTTATACACAAAGGGAAATACAAATTCGGATCACTGATCACTGCACTGCCGGCAGCTTTTATGTCCGCCGTTACCATGACGTACCTGTTGATGGCAGATGAAGGATTTAGACTAGCTCTGAAAGTATCGTATCCGTCAGGGATAGCACTCGCAGTATTTTTGCTGGTTATATATGGGCTGCAGATGCTGCAATGGAGACTCGCAGGTGAAGAGTACAGGGCTAACTGGAGTCAAATCGAAAGATTTAGGAAACTGCATGGCTGATGCCGGGAGTTGTCAGTGGTGTTGTCAGGGGGACGGTTCTTCTGTCAACCATTATCGCATCGTATCAGGACTCTATCTGTTCGTCTTGTGCGTCGTCAAGAATCTGCAGAACTTCTTTCAAAGGGATCTCGGTCAGATTTGATATAGAAGAGGCAGACGCACCGTTTTTGTGCATTTTTATAATCAATTCGGCCTTGCCCTCAGCTTTGCCAGCCACATACCCTTCTTCTTTGATTTCAAACAGAAACATATACTCTCGCCTCCATTTTTCTTCGGCTTTGGATTTGTCTATAGCCTCTTGGATTCGTTTTGTCAGATCACTCTTTGGTGGTTTCCCTCCGACATACTGCAGGAAGTCCTGCAGTTCTTCGCTGATGTTACTGCTTTCTCTATTCGCAACAGTGGCTGACAAAAATATCTTTACCGTACCATCATTATATTCGTATTCAGGCAATTCTTCAATATGGGGTTTGACAGTATATCTGCAGATGTTTTGCTCAAATGGGTCGAAATTGCAGATGAAGATGATGCAACTGTCCATCAGGTTTTTGTAATCGCTTCCATGTTCGCTGATATCGATGTCGACCATGCTCTGATAATATCTTGTTCGTCTGGGAAGATTGTCCTTTTTAGCATTTTGCATCTCGAGAGCGAATATCCTGTTATCGGCAAGCACGCGAACGTCGAGACGCACACCTTTGTTATCTGAGCTGGTTTCGATTGCTTTCTGCTTTTCGACGTTGTGAACTATTGCGATCTTTTCGCCGAGTACCAGTTCGATAAGCTCTTTGCACAGTTCTTCATTGTTCTCTAAGATCTTGCAGAACATGAAATCATCACTGAAAGTAAGCTCTTCGTATCTTTTCCTGTGATACGTTCTCTTTGATTTGCCTGATTCCGAGCCGGGTGATTTGAGATTCCTTCCTTCGGTCATAATATCGTCCTTTCCGCTAAGTTGCTGTTCTCATTGTTGTCGTGATCGATCACGGAAAGACTGATGTATTAATATGTCAGGAAAATACAATATCGAAAAGCCCGAGTCAATATGACGACCTTAAAAAGGCAGATCATGACCTGATTTTGTCATATGACACCTTTGCGTTTTTTACGCTATTTTTAAGGTAATATGTTATAATCAATTTGCCGCTGAGGCATTCAGGCAGAAATGCGATTCAAAAATGATCACGATGTAAAAGTA
>CADCRD010000069.1 GCA_902803725.1 uncultured Eubacteriales bacterium | reverse complement strand
GGCATCACCTGAACCGTCATAACTGAGTGCTTCAGCCAGCTTTGGAATGGATTCTTCAAATGGTTTTATACTCAGTTCTTCTCCTATTACTCCTGTAGACGCTACAATCACATCCGAGGCATTACATCCGAGACTTTCAGCCGTCAGTTTGCATGCCTGCCGGGCGATCTCAATGCCATTAGGCGCACAGGTGTTGGCATTGCCGCTATTACATACTACAGCACATGCCCTGCCGTCTTTTATGTTTTCTCTGGTAACGGTGATGGGAGCACCGTAGACCTTGTTCGTAGTATAAACACCGGCCGCGCTGCACATCGCATCACTCGCTATGAGAATAAGATCTTTTTTTTCTCCGTTTACTCTTATACCGGCGTGCGTCCCTGCAGCCCGGAACCCTGCAGGAGCACAGATCCCGCCCTCTTTCTTCTCATATTTCATTTTTTTACCAGCCCTTTCAATTCATCAATACCCAGCATTATGTTCATATTCTGGACAGCCGCGCCTGCAGCACCTTTCCCCAGATTGTCAAAACAAACATTGATAACCGTTCTGTTATCATTCCCGTATATGTATATCTTAACGGCATTACCGCCGGCCATCTCATTAGCATATATCCTTGGGCCTTCAGCCATCTGCACTGTAACAAGTTTTTCACCACTGTAATATTCTTTGAATACATCAAAGATCGTTTTAGTTCCCTGAGAGCCGAAAACAGGGACAGATGTTGACATTCCTCTGTAATAATCACTGACTACAGGCATGAAAAAAGGCTCTTTACTGACCATCCCGTATTTTTTCATTTCAGGAAGATGTTTGTGCTGCTGCGTCAGAGCATATTGAGCAGGAGAATCCAGCTTCAGATCACGCTTTGGATTTTCATATTCAGAGATCATCTGTTTACCTCCTCCGCTGTACCCTGTAAGGCTCGTTGCCGTAAATGGATCATCAGCTGATGCCAGTCCGCATTCCACCAGAGGTCTTACAGCCATGATGAATCCTGTAGCATGACAGCCGGGATTTGCCACACGAGAGGCAGTTTTTATTTCTTCTCTGAAACCGATCTCCGGCATACCATACGTCCATCCTTCAGACGTTCTGTGAGCTGTAGATGTATCTATGATCCTTGCGTCTTTTGGCGCGGCATCTGCAATCTCCCTTGCAGCGGTATCAGGCAGACACAAAAACGTAAGATCCGAATCGTTTACCAGCTTGAGCTTTGCATCCAGATTCTTTCTGTTCTCTTCATCTATTTCAAGTATCGATATATCATCTCTGTCTCTCAGCAGCATGGACAATTCAAGCCCTGCTGTTCCTGCTTTTCCGTCAATGAATACTTTGTAACTCAATTTTACCCCTCCGTTTCAATGAAATTCTGCATAATATAATACCCCTCTTTGCATAAGTCAGTCAAGACGTTTTTACAATTAAATTCACAAAAATGTATATTTATGCATAAACTGCAACATAAATCAAGTCCTGCCAGAAATGGCAGGACTGCAAATTATTATCAGTTTTTTCCGCCCGGCAGGCCTTTTGTACTGTTTTCTATGACATTCTTTGCCCACATGGCA
Source organism: uncultured Eubacteriales bacterium (assembly GCA_902803725.1). Lineage (GTDB taxonomy): Bacteria > Bacillota > Clostridia > Peptostreptococcales > Anaerovoracaceae > UBA3738. Next base: position 1,287 of record CADCRD010000069.1, on the reverse strand, counting down.
TCTATCTCTGCAAAACCTTCTTTAGGAGTGTTTTGTTTTATATCTTCACCAAACATGTTCTTCACAGTCTTGTACATTTGATTGTTGATTTCGATCATAGAAGGTGATTTCTCATCAAATATCAACACAAGGAATTTTTTGCCCGCACTTGTGCTGTTGTATCTTACTTCCCGTAATGTTACACCCATCAGCTGGTCGATCACTTCATTGACGCACAGGACTTTCAAAAGCTCAATGACACGGTCATCCAGATCATCGTCAGCTATTATGATCTTTTCTTTTAACTCATTGATACTTCCTACGATACGTTTGTTGTATGAGGCCGCAACTTCCTTTTCGGATTCATTTTTTGCTGAATCAATGAGGTCTTTGTCAAGAACGGCTTTTTCTTCCTCAGTATATCCTCCTAACAGCCATATCAGGAATTTCTTTTCACTGTCGCTGAACAGACACGGAAAAGCGATCAGTGATTTCTTTCCGCACTTTTCACAGTTCATTGCAAACAGTTCTTCATTCATAACGAGCTTTTTCAGCTCCGGCTCCTTTGCAAGATCAATGCTGTCAAATGTCACCTTTTCCAGTTTTTCTTTACAGTACGGACATTCCAGTACTTCTGTTTTCATATCAGTCATAATAATATATCCTTTCATTTATTCATAACAAACATATCAGAACAATCATTTTCGAATATGTTTTTTATTTGAATGACGGAACAATAAATTTGAATATATCATTCCAGGTCACGTACACCATCAGGGTCAGCAAAAGAACTATCCCGATAAGATTTATTTTTGCTTCCATCTCATCCGTGATCACCTTCCCTGTGATCTTACGGATCACTGTCAGCACTATCCTGCCTCCGTCTAGTGCAGGCAGCGGCAGCAGGTTCACGACCGCCAGATTGAGAGACAGCATTGCCATGAGATATATGAAATACATTAATCCCATAGACGCCGATTTATTGACAACGTATACTATGCCAACAGGTCCGGACAGCTCACTGACAGGAACCTGTCCCGTAAACAGCTGCTTTATCATGGCATACATCTGTGATGTCAGTGAGCAGGTGCCTTTGAAACCATTCACAATGGCGCTTCCAAGACCTCTTTCAAGTTTTGAATTAATACCTATAATGACACGTCCGTCATCCGATTTCATAAGACTGGTCGTGATGATTTTGGTTTCACCTGAGCGGTCAACTACGATATCTATTTTCTGTCCTTCTTTAGTCCCTTTAAGAGCCTTCGAAACATCTTCCCATTTATTTATCTTTGTTTCATTGACTTT
>CADCRD010000068.1 GCA_902803725.1 uncultured Eubacteriales bacterium | reverse complement strand
TTCTGTGGTGAAAGTTCCGCGTGCCGGTGATATGAAAGGTATTCCGATCCGCAAAGAGAAGGTGCCTCTTGGTGATGCGGAAGGTCGTGTATGTGCTGCTTCAATAACACCTTATCCCCCGGGATCGCCGATAGTCTGTCCAGGTGAAGAGATCACCCGGGAAATTATAGATTATCTTAAGAACCTTATAGATGAGGGTCTTAAGATCATTGGCATTGACCACAATCAGAATATCCTTGTCGGCGAGGAGTAAATTTTTAACCCCCTGCGGGGGTTGTGGATCTCCGAAATGCAAATATAATGCAATCATGCGAAATACAATTTGCTTGGCGAAAGGAGAATAGATTATGGCATGTTTTCTCGTTAGTGCTGCCGAGGCTGTAGTAGTAAAAGGCATCGAAAAGCACGAAGAAAAGGTTGAACTGGAAAAGATCGAAAATGAAGAAGCGTCCGCTGAACCGGAAAAAATCCCACTGAGCAGAAAACTGAAATGGCTCAGCTATATGCTGTGGGGCGGCGTCGTGCTCCTGGCTTTCGAACATGTCTGGCATGGTGAAGTGGTTCCGTGGTTCCCGTTCCTGACGGCAATGAACGATCCCGCAGATGCATCTGAAATGTTCCACGAGATGGCAACAGTCGGTGTGACAATGGCTGTTCTGATCACAGTTACCTGGCTGGCAATGTGCAAGGTGTCTGATATGATCATGACAAGAAAAGCTGATGATCAAGTCAGCTCAGAAGCATAAAAAGGGGGATATTAATAATGACATTACTGATCACTGTGTTTGCTGCTATTATAGCAACTGTAAAATGGTATACACGCAAAGATGACACTATGTGCCTGGGAATGCTGGTATTCATGTTCTGGGGCGCATCGATAATGTGGCTGGGAGATGCTATATTCGGATATGCAGAGGACAAGGCTGCTTATTTTACTCCGGCTCCAATGGATATGCTGAATGATGCATTTCTTGGACTCTCTGTTGTAGCTCTGGCCCTGATCATCTGGCTCGTAAGAGTCCTTGTCACAGATCCAAAGGGAGTAGTAAGAAAGTCAATGGTTAAATCAACATTGAAAGACAAATCAAAAAAAGAAGCTCATTCATAAAGAAAAGATAACAGATATATAGTGCTCATAAATATCCGCCGGGGTCTGCCCGGCGGATATTTTTGGTGTTTGTTGACATTGAGCAAGGGCAGCAATAAAATTACATACGAAAAGTAAAGAGCGGACAGACGGGCTTGAGCTGCAGTCTGCAGGAGTAATATTAAATATGACTATCGAGCAGGAAGTTTTCAAACGAAAGAGATTTGATAAAGAGCAGATGCTGGCAAATGGTTTTGTCAGTGAAGCAGACTGCTGCATCCTGAAAACGGATTTCATGGATGGCGATTTTAGCGTGGAATTGATAGTCTGTGATGAAGGGTCTGTGACGGGTATCGTAACAGACAACATGAATGATGAAGAGTATATGCCGCTCAGGATCAAGGGACATAACGGAGCATATGTGAATTCGGTAAGGGCTGCATATAAAGAGCTGCTCGAAGACATTGCCGAAAAGTGCTGCGTTGATGTAATGTTTGCATCAGATCAGAGTAACAGGATCGCAGATGACATTGTCAGGCTGTTTGATGTGCAGCCGGATTTCCCCTGGGATGAAGGAAGATATAAAGGTTACGGAGTTTTCAGACACAAGGATTCGAAGAAATGGTTTGCTCTGATAATGAATATTGACAGGAGACTCCTTGATGCTGAGGATAATGACCCTGATGCCAATGAAACAGGAAACGGCAATGAAGATCCGGCTGTTGATGTCATCAATCTCAAAGTCGACGAAGAAAAAAGAGATGAGCTTCATCGGCGAAAAGGGATCTGGCCTGCTTATCATATGAATCACGCTAAATGGATCTCGGTGATGCTGGATGATACACTGACAGACCAGGACATCATAGAATTGGTGGAGGAAAGTTATCAGCTGACACAAGGTCCGAAAGGTGTGATGGGCGACGATCTGATAAAAAAGGTGCTGAGCATTGCTGACAGTATTCCGGAAGGAAGAGTGGCATCATACGGCAGGATCGCGGAGCTGGCAGGGCGCCCAAAGAATGCCCGTCTGGTTGGCAGGATAATGAAAATGGCTGACAGGTATGGTGATCACCCGTGTCACCGCGTCGTGAACCATGCCGGCAGAACAGTACCCGGCTGGAAAGAGCAGCGGGAGATGCTCGAAAAGGAAGGGGTCGAGTTCAAAGCAAATGGATGCGTAGATATGAAAAAGCATCAGATCTGACATCATGTGTAAGATCCGGGCAAAGGCTCATAACGGGAAGAACAGCAAACAAATTAAGGTGATCGTAAAATGAAATCAAGCGCCGGATAGTGAAAAGGAGTACATGTGAAAAAAGATGGTAATGTCTTGAAAACGGTCAAACTATATGGTAAAATTTCCCTTAATGACAGCTGGGGGAAAGACATGAAGAACAGGAAAATGATATTTGCGATCTCATTATTGTCCGCGGCGGCAGCTGCGGGCATTTTTTATATCTATGGTGCCGGTATAAAGGGAGGGATATATGCATTGACTGCTGCCTGTCTGATCATTATAGCGGCAGAAGATGCGATGACAAGACAGATACATGATGTTCTTTTGCTGGCCGTTGCTGTTTTGGGTGCGGCTGATTATTTCGCGGCGTTTTCGGATATGCCTGACAGAGCGGCAGGCGCTCTATGTGTTTCTCTTCCGATGATGCTGATAAATCTTATCACGCTCAGATCGATGGAAAAAAACAGTTTTGGCAGCGGGGATGTGATCCTTTGCTTTGTGTGCGGATTTTTGTTCGGCATCAGAAGTACCCTTTTCGCGTGTCTGACAGCATTTATGTGTGCAGGTATATATGCAGCATTTCTATTGATCGGCAGAAAGGCGTCCGGACAGGATGTATTTGCATTCGGACCGTTTATCAGCATGGGTTTTCTGCTTGAAATGGTTCGGCAGGGTCTTTTCTGATCTCGATTTGTTTTGCAATG
>CADCRD010000067.1 GCA_902803725.1 uncultured Eubacteriales bacterium | reverse complement strand
TATGATCAGAACAAATGATACAGCCGCAACTATCCATGCAAAAGCATCTTTCAGCACCTGTCTGCCCAGGCGATACAGGGCAATTGCAATCAATCCGCAGGCAGCAGCCTTGAGCCCGGCGAATGTTCCATGCACGATCCTGCTGTTTTCAAACTGATCGAGAAAGAGAACGATCAGCACAATACACAAAAAAGACGGGAGCGTGACAGCCAGCGTTCCCAGCACAGCTCCCAACATCCCGAATTTTTTCTTTCCGATATATGTGGCTATATTGATGGCCACAACTCCGGGTACAGCATAACTGACAGCTATGGCATCGACCATTTCCTCTTCAGTGACCCAGCCATTATCATCGACGGCGATCTTTTGCATCAAAGGAATCATCGCAAGACCGCCCCCGATCGTAAAGAGTCCTATTTTAAAGAATTCATAAAACAGTTTCCATAAATCTTTCATGTTTGATTTATTATTTCTTTCCTGCATGAGCATGTCAGCCGCCCGCATAATGGTGATCCGCAGCTGTTCTCATGCTCCGGCGTTTTTATCGCTCTGCTCTGATCAGTTCGACCGCATCCTTGATGGCCTGCTCAACAGGTATAAGACTGTTGTCTTCTTCTCTTCTGAGCTTGTATTCGACTTTTCCGTCAGCTGCATCTCTTCCGACCGTTATCCTTACCGGTATGCCCAGAAGGTCTGCATCATTGAACTTAACTCCGGCTCTTTCCCTGCGGTCATCCAGCAGTACTTCAATACCGGCATCCATGAGCTCACTGTAGATCCTCTCAGCAACCTCATTTTGAACGTCATCATTCATCTTGACCTGAGTGATGATAACCTCGTAGGGAGCAACGCTTACAGGCCAGATAATGCCTTTGTCATCATGATGCTGTTCTACTACTGCCTGCATCGTTCTCGATACACCGACACCATAGCAGCCCATAACGATCAGCTGCTTTTCCATATGGTCATCTTTATAGTAAGCACCCATGCTCTCCGAATATTTTGTTCCAAGCTTGAAGACCTGGCCCACTTCGATCCCTCTCGTATGTTTTACAGGAGCTCCGCAGATCGGGCAGGCATCTCCTTCTTTAAGTTCCTTTATATCGGTTACGATATCTCCTTCATAATCGCGGCCGTAATTCATGTTTTTGATGTGGTGGTCAGTCTCGCATGCACCGGCACACAGGTTTCTCATACCCACAAGTTCGCTGTCAACGACGATCGTGCAGTCATGAAGTCCCACAGGACCCGTGAAACCTCCGACGCATCCTGTCTTCTCTGCCATTGCTTCTTCATCAGCAAATGCGATCGCATGCTCAGGAATACCCAGCGCATTGACCAGCTTTGTCATATTGCATCCGCGGTCGCCGCGAACGAAAGCAGCTACGTAACCGCTTACCTGGCCCTGCTCATTATATGTCTCAAAGAGAAGAGCCTTGACAGTCTGTCTCTGATCCAGTCCCAGAAATTCAGCTACGTCTTCGATCGTCTTTGTTCCCGGAGTATACACCTTTTCCATCGGAAGCATCTCCTCATCCGAAGGAGCATCATCCCTGCACGCCGCGCTCTCCACTGTTGCCGCCATGTCACACTCTGTGCAGTAAGCGATCTCGCTCTCACCATATTCTGACAGCGCCGTGAATTCATGGGAAGCACTGCCTCCTATGGCTCCGTTATCAGCCTCGACAGCTCTGAATTCCAGACCGCAGCGAGTAAAGATCTTTTCATAAGCGCCGTACATTTCATTGTAACTCTTATCCAGCCCTGCTTCATCGACATCAAAAGAGTAAGCATCCTTCATAATAAATTCGCGTCCGCGCATCAGACCGAATCTAGGTCTGATCTCATCGCGGTATTTTGTCTGGATCTGATACAGATACATAGGCAGCTGTTTGTGTGATGTTACATCTGTTCTCATGATGTCCGTAAACACTTCTTCATGTGTTGGCCCGAGACAAAACTCCGAATCCTTTCTGTCTTTCAGCCGCATCAGTTCCGGACCGTAATCAAACCATCTGCCGGAATCATGCCAAAGTTCAGCTGGCTGAAGTGCACTCATCAGTATTTCCTGGCCGCCGATAGCATCCATCTCTTCACGAACTATCTGTTCGATCTTTCTGATGGAACGGTATCCCATATGCATATAACCATATATTCCGCTTGCCAGTTTTCTGATCATTCCGGTCCTCAGCAACAATATATGGCTGGGCAGCACCGCTTCACTGGGTGCTTCTCTAAGTGTTTTTACGTGCATCTTTGAAAGTCTCATTGTCTTTATCTCCTTAAAAGTAATACTTAACAGCTCTTATCACCGGCTGTCCTTTATGCATTTGCCTGTCCCGGCTCCTCCATTTCTGTATAACGCATTATTATGCAGGAGGCCATACAGGCTATTCCTTCTCTGCGGCCTGTAAAGCCGAGTTTTTCAGTTGTGGTGCCTTTGATATTTATCTGCTGAGGCAGGCATTCCATTGCATCTGCCATGACCTGCTTCATTTCATTTGTATATTTTCCTATCTTAGGCTCTTCGGCAATCAGTGTAACATCAATATTCCCGATAATAAAGCCCTCTTTTTTGAGGATGTCATTGACCTCACGCAAAAGCGACACCGAAGATGCTCCTTTGTATGCATCATCCGTGTCAGGGAAATGTTTTCCGATGTCTCCTTTGCCGGCTGCCCCGAGAAGAGCATCCATCACGGCATGTATCAGGACATCTGCATCTGAGTGACCGGCAAGCCCCCGTTCATAAGGGATCTTTATGCCTCCCAGAAACAGTTCTCTGTCTTTTGCGAATTTGTGTACATCAAAGCCGTTTCCGGCTCTTATTTCCAAGCTTGACCACCTCGTCTTAAGTTCATCTTTACGACAAACTTTTTCATATCATGCCAATATTATCTTCCGCCATTTTGTCTTGCCGCCGGCCTGCCGAATATCATCCTTCCCGCAGCCGTCTGCAAAACACTCGTAACAGTCACGTCAATATTTTTACTGATATACCTTCTGCCATCTTCAACAACCACCATTGTGCCGTCATCAAGATATGCGACCGCCTGATTATTCTCTTTTCCCTCTTTTACGAGGAACAGATTCATGTTCTCGCCCGGCAGTACAACAGGCTTGAGATTGTTGGCCAGTTCATTGATGTTGAGCACAGGCACGCCGTTTATGCCGGCGACCTTGTTGAGATTGAAATCATTCGTTACGACTTTGCCATTCATTATCTGAGCCAGTTTCAAAAGCTTGACGTCAACTTCCGGGATCTCTTTCAGCGATTTCTCTCCCGCGGTATCATAAATATCGACGCCAAATTCATCCTGGATCTTATTAAGCACATCCAGACCTCTGCGGCCTCTCTTTCTTTTCAGAGAATCCGAAGAATCCGCAATGTGTCTCAGTTCCACCAGCACAAAATCAGGGATAACAGTCACACCTTCAATAAAACCTGTCTTCATTATGTCATATATCCTGCCGTCAATGATAACACTGGTATCCATGATCTTCGGAGTGGCTTCGACTCCGCCCTTTGAACGCCTGCGGCGCCTGGGTTCCTGCGGATTCCTGACAGAACGGCTTTCTCTGGCGATCATGTTAACTATATCGCGCCCTTTTCTGGTGGCAATAACAACCCCCAGATATCCCAATACGAAATATGTCACTACCGTAAGCGCCAGTGGCAGATATGGGATCCTGATATAGTTGTATACATTACTGATAAGAAATGCTATAAACAGACCGATAACAAGACCTGCTGTTCCTCCGAGGATTTCATTGGTCGAAACAGACTTCAGATCGGACTCGATATTATCGGTGACCTTTTTGCTTTTTCTGTTGAGCAGCGGAGCAAGAAGAAAAAATAATACTGTAAAAATGATTACGCATGCAGAAGCCAGTGCGACTTCCTGAAGATTCGTCCAGTCCTTGGCCGAAACAATATTGGTCTGAATAATTATATATCTTAATAATATTGCAATACCATAACCTGCAATGCCGCCAACAACAGTAAAAATAGCTCTGAACAGATTTCTGAACATTATTCTTTCACCTCCTTTCTCATTTTTCCCGCTTAGAGATAACTTATCAGGAAGAAAACATGCGCAGGATCAGATCAGATGGCCTCCGCTATCATTTCCTCCGCTTTTTCTTCCGTTATATCCATTGAAAGCATGAACTCAGTTGCAAGTATTTGTTTAGCATTGTTGAGCATCTTTTTTTCGCCTGTAGACAGATGCTTTGTAAATTCGACACGT
>CADCRD010000066.1 GCA_902803725.1 uncultured Eubacteriales bacterium | reverse complement strand
CACAGGATTGAAAAGACCGTTTCGGAGATCACCCATGGAAAAGACCTGGACCGTCGGATTGAAGTCGGCGGAATCGACCGGGAGCTCTATGATCTTGCAATAGCATTCAACAGTATGTTTGATCGTCTAGAACACTCCTTTGAAACCGAGCAGCAGTTTACGTCTGACGCTTCCCACGAGCTCCGCACACCTATGGCCGTCATCATGGCACAGACAGAGCTTGCACTGGAAAAGCCCCGGACTCAGGACCAGTACAGACAGGCCCTCGAAGTCATCCAGCGTCAGGGAAGACAAATGAACGCCCTGATCGCTTCGATGCTCGATTTTACCCGTCTGGAGCTCAGTCCGGAAAACTATCCTCTGACAAATCTTAATTACACCGACCTTCTGAACGCGCTGGCGGACGATATGTCCCTCATACGATATAAAAACATCACCCTTTCCACAGAAATCGCGGAAGGTGTCAGCATCAAAGGTAATGACTATCTGCTTGAGAGAGCGATCCGCAATCTCATCGATAATGCCTATAAATATGGAAATGAGAACGGAAGAGTTCTTGTCAAACTCTTCCTGACATCAGAAAACATGGCAGAATGCCGCGTCATAGATGACGGCCCCGGAATCCCTCAGGAAGAAATCGAACATATCTTTGACCGTTTTTACCGTGGAGCATGGTATAAATCCGGACGTGTTCCCGGCAGCGGACTGGGACTTTCCATTGTCCGCAAGATCGCAGACATCCATAATGGTACAATCCGGGCAGAAAGCTCTGAAAAGGAAGGCAGTTCAGGCAGTACATTTATTCTTTCCATTCCAATATCGAATGAAATCGAATAAAACCATTTTAATAAATCCTTTCTTAATCAATCCTTTCTAAGAATATTCTAATATTTCTGATGTAGTCTTAATACAGGATAAATCACAGTGTTATTCATCAGATCAGGAAAGGAAGGTGGACCCAATGAAAAATACCAATGCCATTTCCCGTATCACAATCGGAGCACTTTCGGCACTCTTGCTCATCGGTGCAATCGCAGCCGGTACTGTCTATGCAGGATCAGTTGTCAAAAAGAATGACCTGATCGACGAACAGACAGCGGAAGAGTTTGCAATCCTGGATGCCGGAGTTGAATCCGATGACATTTCGGAAATCCACACCAAACTCGAATATGAGCACGGCCAGTATGAATACGATATCAAATTCTACATCGATAATACCGAATATGAGTATGAAATACGCGCAAAGGACGGTGCTGTTATTTCAAAAGAAATCGAAAAGGTGGGTACAACCCCCGCCAAAGATACAGCACACCCCACTGACCAAATTGATCAACAAACGCTTGCGGACATAGAAGCACCCGCAGTAACACCTGACCAGGCGGCTGCTGAAGAACCGGCTTCTCAAAAAACCGCCAATGCGCCTGAACAAGGACAGGCACAAAACCAGATCAGCCTGGATCAGGCAAAAAAAACAGCCCTTGACCATGCAGGACTGAATGAGAATGAAGTCAGATTCTCTAGTGCAAAACTTGAAAATGATGACGGAAAATATGAATATGACATTGAGTTTTACAAAGACAATGTGGAATACGAATACGAAATCAATGCTGTAACAGGTGAGATCATCGATTCAGAAATTGATTACGATTGAAGAAAGTGATCAGTCGCAACAATGGATTAACCGGCGCCCATCAGGGCGCCGGTTTTAGATGGAGGATTGATGGACGCTGATTCTTGTTTTAAAAAAAACGACATCTTTAACGAATTAGTTGGCGGCATATAATGCCGCCAACTATTCGTTAAAGATGCCTTTTGCGAATAAATACAGGTCAATCTTCGATTACACGGGTGGCCCAGACAGCGTCGCGGTTGCCGATCGGCGTCGCGATGATTCCGCGGTTTTCGCTGTAGGCTTCAATCGTCATTCCATCTCCCGCATACATGGCTACATGATATACATAACCGTTTGCTGCGAAGAAAATCAGATCTCCAGGTGCTGCATCCGCAACAGGAATCTGTGTTCCGTACTGGGACTGCGCATCTGCTACTCTGGGAAGGTTGTATCCAAACATAGAGTACAGTGTCTGAACAAAGCCTGAGCAGTCAGCCCCGTTGGTAAGGGAGGTTCCTCCCCACACGTAGGGGTTTCCGATGCATTTTGCGGCAGCTTCGACGATTTCCGAACGGATACTGCTGTAAACCACGCCGTCGTGTACAGAAGTCAGTGTATAGTAAAGAGCGTCGTTGTCAGCCGGTGCAATATACTCTTCGGCGGTGGACATGGAGACCTCACCGCTCTCCTGAACGATCTTCTTTGCGGCATTTCCAGTTGTCAGGTTTGCAGTACGCGCAAATCCGCGGACATTTCCTGATTCAACGTAAGCCCATTTCTCATCTGTCTGCAGTAATACATAGCAGAGGCTTCCGGGTGCAAGATGACCGATCTCACGGGAATTATCTACAGTGCTCTCCATGATAGAGGTATCCAGATCTGCAACAGCATAATCCTTGTCAATGACAGT
>CADCRD010000065.1 GCA_902803725.1 uncultured Eubacteriales bacterium | reverse complement strand
TTTTCACCATCTTTATCTGTACTATTTCTCTTCTTTACAAATATACGCAGTTTTTTGGGCAGCACTGAAAATTCCAGAGGGAACTTTTCTCCGTGTTCGCCGTCCACATCCGTCGATATATACTCCGATGATTCGAGACGCAGGCTGTCTGTCTGAAAGTACAGCACCTTACGGTGTTTCGGGTGATTGCCCTGCAAAACCGCCAGCAGTATCTGCAGCATCTCCGGTATTGCCATCCTGCGGAACAGAATAACATCCAGCTTGCCGTCATTTACTTCAGAATACGGCGAGATGTTCTTGAATCCGCCCGCGCTGATGCCATTCATTACGAGCATGAAATACATCTTTTCATTATATGTCTTTTCCGGCGTTATCAGCTTGATAGGGATCGAGTGAAGCTTTACGATCTCCGATGCGCCCTTCAGGTAGTAAGCAAATATTCCCAGTGTGTTCTTGAGGTTCGGATCAGTCTTCTGGCTGACATCTACAAGAGAACCCATGGCTGCAACGTTTATGAAATATTTATCGTTGCATTTTGCCACATCCGCCGTTGTAAGCGTATCACCAAGAGCGATGTCTATCATTTCAGATATATCACGCGGCAGATCAAAGTAATAAGCAAAGTCATTTGCCGTTCCTGTCGGGAATATTGCCAGCGGCAGATCAATACCGCATTTTATCATTGTATTTACGCATATGTTGATCGTCCCGTCTCCTCCTGCTACGATGATCTGCCTGTAATTGGCGGGATTCATCTCTGTCAGTGCCTTTTCTATGGCCATCCCGTGAGCGGCACGCACCGGAGTTATCTGGATGTCTTTTTCCTGGAATTTTTCGATTATAAGATCCAGATTGTTCTTAAAAAGACCATTCCCCGAATGCGGATTGTAAAACAGAAGAGCCTTTTTTCTCCTGTCATCTAAAGGAACTATTTCTTCGATCTGAAATTCTTCCCTTATGATTTCCTTTTTTTCTTTTTTCTTTCCAAACATATTATCTCCTACTTTATCACTGCATCGTTTCTGTCAGTATAGTTCTGATCTTCCCGATCAGATAAAGCGAGCCTGCACATATGACTGCATCGTAATCATCCAACATCTCCTTCGCCTTTTTGACGGCATCCTTCGGATCCGGACATACTATGCATTCCTTGCCCTTTGCTCTGAATTTTTCGGCCAGAACACCGGCTTTCATCTTTCTTGGGCTGTCAGGCTCGGTAATGATGAATTCATCTGACAGATACTGCGCCAGCTCAACTACACCATCGACATCCTTGTCTTCCAGGACCCCTATCACCGTCAGCACTCTCTGCCCGTAAAATAAGTCATCTACCGTTTTCACCAGAGCTTCCATGCCGTCGGGATTATGAGCACCGTCCAGTATGAACACTCCGTCATCCATGACTTCAAAGCGGCCCTTCTGAACTGCTCTTTCAAATCCTTCATACAATCTTGAGCGTTCGACCTTTATTATACTGTTTCTGCGTAATATTTCAATAGCAGTGAGAGCCGTGACTGCGTTCTCGATCTGGTGGTCTCCTGCCATGCTGATGACAACATCACTGTAATCGGTCCCTTCGATATATGTTGTGAAACAGCTGCCGTATCCGACATTCTCTGTACAGTACCACTTTGTCTTTGAGACATCATGCAGCACACAGCCATTCTTGTATGCCGTCCTCGCAATGACGACCGCCGGTTCTCTTTCAGATACGTTCATTACGACGGGCACTCCCGGTTTTATGATGCCGGCTTTTTCGGACGCTATCTCCGCCAGGGTGTTTCCCAGCCTGTCCATATGATCATATCCTATCGATGTTATGATGCTTACAAGAGGTTTATCTATCACGTTTGTCGAATCACCTCTGCCTCCGAGACCGACTTCGAGTATAACGAAATCCGCATCTTTATCTTTAAAATAGCACAGCGCTATCGCTGTTACGATCTCAAACTCTGTCGGTGATTCAAGGCCTTCATCTGTCATGGCACGAGCCTCGGCTATCACGGCATCGGTATATCTCTCAAGATCATCACGCGAGATCAGCTCGTGATCAAATTCGATGCGTTCCTCGAATTTTTCAATGAACGGGGACGTATAAAGACCCACTTTATAATCATTCGCCTCAAGGCCTTCATATATATACCGGCACACAGAACCTTTACCGTTCGTGCCTGCAACGTGTATAACCTTAAGATCCTTCTGCGGTTCTCCAAGACGGGAAAGCAGCGTCCTGATGCGATCCAGACCCAGGACACTGCCA
>CADCRD010000064.1 GCA_902803725.1 uncultured Eubacteriales bacterium | reverse complement strand
CCTTCTGTATTTTCAGGCGAATAGTTCATTACAATCCTGCTGTCATTTGCAGGATCATATTCATTCATATCAATTCCATTCAGCACACCGAATAATTCCTTGTTTCTTGCACGAAGCAAACCGTCAAGTCTTTCGCCGTAATAAGCAGTCTGTATTTCTTCTGCATAGGAAGGACTCACTGTAGTGATCAGATCACAATATACCAAAGCAGCTTTCATGAAATTGGAGCAGCCGAAACATTCAAGCTTATCATCTGTCCACAGGCTGTCTCCGAGACCAAGAATATCCTGCACTTCACGGATGCCGAAGATTCCCTGATACTGCAGGTTATGAATCGTGAATACTGTTTTGATTCCTGCATAAAAAGGGAGATGTGCGTATTGTATTTTAAGCAGAGCCGGGATCATACCGCTTTGCCAGTCGTGTGTATGGATGACATCAGGCTGAAAATCAATAAGCGGAAGCATATTCAGTACACCACGGCAGAAAAAACCGAATCTCTCATATTCATCTCCGCCCATGCCATAGATATAAGGACGTCCGAAATAGTATTTGTTATCCATGAAATACCAGATAACATTATCCTTTTTAATCATTTCAATTCCACAATATTGTCTTCTCCATCCCAGCTGGACCTCGAAATCACACACATGGGTCATCTGATGGGCATATTCCTGCGGAATTGCACTGAACAGAGGGATAATAACCCTTACATCATGTCCTTCTTTTGCCAGAACAGGAGCAAGTGCCCCCACCACATCGGCAAGTCCGCCTGTTTTGACAAAAGGAACAGACTCACTGGCGGCAAAAAGAATTTTCATCCGTAACAATCCTCCCTTGTATGTCAGATTACTACATTCTTTGCAATGACAATCGGATATGCCTCCGGACCAATCAGTTTTGAATTGCGCTTAATAACAGTTTGTTTGTCAAGAATACAGTTTTCAATATACGCACCTTCCTGAACCTGACCGTCCTGCATAATAATGCAATTCTTTACATGAGCGTTTGGTGCAACTTTTACGCCACGGAAAAGTACGCTGTTTTCAACTGTTCCGTCAATCTGGCATCCGTCTGCAACCAGTGAATTGACAGACTTTGATTCGCTGCTGTAAAAAGCCGGCATTTCATCTCTGACTTTTGTGTAAACCGGCAGCTCGTCAACAAAAAGGCGTTTCCTGATATCAGGTTTCAGGATATCCATATTGAACTTGAAATAACTCTGAACAGAATCAATGTTCCAGCATACTCCCTGATACTCAAATGCATTTACTTTAGCCTGCTTTTCCTGTACCAGCCTGAGCAAGAGATCTTTTGCCAGATCATGCAGTCCGTGAGCAACAGCCTTGTCTACAAGCTCTTTCAGAAATTCCCTTCTCATCAGGCAAACCTGCATAAATGTGTTTTCATAATTCGGATGAGTCGGTTCAACTTCAATATCATTGACAATACCGCTTTCATCAATCGATATATAGGTGCCGAATTCATCCCGGCGCATGCCCGGATCTTTTGTATAAAGAAGTGTAACATCTGCACCGGTGGATTCGTAATATGCTATCATTTCACGGAAGTTGGCATTATATATTATGTTGCTGTTGCTTAATACAACCAGTTCCTGTTTGCTGCGGTTAATATAATCAGTATTTGAACGCAGTGCATCAAGCACACCCGGATAAAGGCCGACATTCTCCCTGGTAAGGAAAGGCGGAAGTATATGAAGACCATTGTTTTTCCCGTGAAGATCCCATTCTTTTCCTGATCCGAGATGATCCATCAGGCTGTGATAGTTTTTTTGCATGATTACACCGATATTCTTCATGCCACCGTTAACCATACTGGAAACAAGGAAATCAATCACTCTGAACCTTCCGGCAACAGGAAGTGCAGCAATAGCTCTTATGATTGTCAATTCACGCAGCCTGGCATCGTTTTCGCCTGTATAGATAATTCCCATTACATCCTTCATGGCACAAATTCATCCTTTCACATATTAATATACGT
>CADCRD010000063.1 GCA_902803725.1 uncultured Eubacteriales bacterium | reverse complement strand
TCCTTTTTGTCAGTATCTGTTCTGATATCCTGTGCAGTACTGTTTTCGCTCATTTATTCTGTTCTCTTCCTTTCTTATATGCTCTCGCGGACACAATCTGCTATCCGGGCGAATTCATCCAGGCTGAGCGTTTCAGCCCTTCTGGCCGGGTCAATACCGGCCTCCTCAAGTAAGTTATTCACTTTCTGTCTGTCCGGGCCGATCACCTGCTTCATGCAGTTTCCCAGCGTCTTTCTTCTCTGCGAAAAACCCGCTCTGATACACGCAAAGAACAGATCTTCATCAATGACACTTACAGCTTTTTCCGGTCTTATGGTCAGTTTCAGAACTTCCGAATCTACCTTCGGGCGGGGAATGAAACATTCTGCTGATGCATCACACACTTTTTCCACTTCACAGTAGTACTGAACTGTTGCCGATAATGCCCCGTAAGTCTTTGATCCCGGACCGGATCGTATCCTGTCAGCAACTTCCTTTTGCATCATGATGGTAATGCTGGCCGCCGGAACATCTTCTCTTAAGATCTTCATGATGATCGGTGTCGTTATGTAATAGGGCAGATTTCCCAGTATTCTTACATCCTCAATTTCAGGATCTGTTTTCTTTTCCTCTGCGATCAGCTGTTTCAGATCTGTCTTGAGAACATCATTATTAATGATCCCGACATTTTCATATTCTCTGAGCGTATCTGCCAGTACAGGTATCAGCTCACTGTCTATCTCGATAGCTACGACTTTTCTTGCCCTTTCAGCTGCCATTGCAGTCAGCGTTCCCATCCCGGGCCCTATTTCAATGACAAGATCTTTCTCACCAATATCAGATTCACCAATGATCATTTCTGTGACATTTCTGTCCGCAAGAAAATTCTGACCAAGGCTCTTCGTAAAGCGAAAGTCATGTTTGTTCTTTATTTCTCTGATGTTTGACTTCTTATTCAGATCCATATGTTTATTGTCTTATTTATCTGCTTTTGTTTTTGAAATAATTATAAGGCCGTTTATTGCAGATACAGTATTATAATTATTTTCCGGTCATACGTCCATATCAGGATCCCTGTTGTTCGTTAAACTCTGCTAATGCTTTATCGAAAGCTTCTCTTGTGATCCCGAAACCATTCAGCTTTTTCAAAAAGGCTTTACTGTTGCCCGTTCCGACCCCCAGGATCTTCCCGACTGCAGCCCTTCTCTGCGCTGCACCCGTACCGCCCGCCAGATCAGCATGTCTCATATCTTCCATTGTAAAAACATCTTCACGTTCAGTTTTAACTGCTTTCACCTTTTCCAGCGCCATCCTGATCGCTTCAGGCTTTGCATTTTCAATACCTATATCGCTTCCCTCGGTTGCATCGGCTCTGTCAAGATACGCATGCAGCGCCTCAGGGAAATTCTCAGCCAGCAGTTTTCTTATGTTTTCACCTGCATGGTCCGGGTCAGTGAAAATTATGAGACCGCGTTCATTATAAGCTTTTCTGAGAAGCGCCCATGTCTGGCTGCTGATGCCAAATCCATGTGTCTCGATAGTGTCTGCATCCAGCGCACGTCTTACCGCCGCAGTATCATCCCGTCCCTCGACTACTATTATCTGACGTATGCTGCTGTTTTTATTCAGTTCATTTTCTTTCATTTTTATACTCTGTGAACTCATGATTTGCATATTCCTGCCGGCTTCATTATGCCGGAGGATCATTCTTTGTCTTTTTTCTCATCTTCATCAGGAAGTATGTATAGGATCTCGCCCGGTTTAACCATTTTAAGCTGTTTTCTGGCCTGATCTTCGATATAGTCGGGATCGATAACTTCTTTCTTTTCCTTCTTCAGTTCTTTTTTCTTTTGTTCGAGCTCCTGCTTTTGAGCTTCAAGTTCATGCTGCTCCATCTTAAGTGTTATGATGTTGTGAGCCAGATAAGCAAATATTGCAAGAAACACAACAAGAGCCAGGATATAGATGCTCCTTCTCCTGCGGTTCTTTTGTTTGCGCCTTCTGACAGATGCTTCCGAGACCTCACTGATTTCAACAGGTTCCTCGGTTTCACGCTGTTTTTCCTCCTGCGCCTTTTTCTTTTTTTCCTTTTCCTCAAGAGCCTTGTTGAAATCAACAACACGGCCCTTGCTCTTCTTTTGCTTTGCCATCTGTTTTTTCTAAAAAAGCATTTTCACAATCTTATGGGGCATTATACCACAAAGCCTTTAAATATGCCAAAACGCTATGCACAACATTATTCTTGAAGATGCAAAAGTTCGGATGTATAATACTTTTTCAGAAAGGCGGATAATTAAAATGAAAGAATTGACTGTTCCTGAGGGTGATTGTTTTTCAACTGAATATACTGTAAACTACTCCGAGATTTCTTCAAAGCGCACACTGCAGCCCTCTTCATTAATAAATTATTTTCAGAATCTGGCAGTACTGCATTCAGACTCACTGGGCTATACGCTTGGCTGGTTCCATGAACACAATTTAGGCTGGGTGCTGCTGTCATGGCATGTCGATCTTAGAGAAATGCCCAGGGAGGGCACAAAATTGACTGCAGAAACCTGGACCAGCCCGCACAAGCGCAGCCAGGCCAACAGGGAATTTGCGCTTAAAGATGAGCAGGGCACAGTCATTGCGCGCGCTGCTTCACGCTGGGTGCTGATGAACACTTCTCGCAGACGTCCTGCAAAACTGGATGCCGGCTTTTTTAATAAGTACTCATTTGAGAACGGCAGATTCTGCGCCGATGAAGATCATATTATCGATTTTCCCGAAGACGCTGAACTAATTTCATCTTATAGCATTCCTGTCATGCGCAGAGACACAGATACCAACAAACATGCTAACAATGCCGTCTATATTGACTGGGCCCTGGATGGCGTTCCTGATGAGATATACGATACATGCTGTCTCACGGAGCTCACGGTCCATTACAAAAAAGAATGCCGCCGCGGTGATCAGGTTCGCAGCACACTATATAAAAACGGCAATGATATCCTATGTGTGCTTGTCGATGACAACGATCCGGTCAGAGAATTCGGCCGTCTGCTGATGCGCTGGGAATAATCATCTGATGAAACTGGTGCTTACATGATCTTCTTTCTCAGGGATCCCATATTTTTCTTTTCCCAATGCAATGCTCTTCATGAGAAATACCATGTTCCTCGCCAGAGTCCTCATGGTCTGCATTCCTTCCAGATCCTCAGCAACATCACCCGGATCTCTGCCATAAACCATGTTCCAGTACTGACTGGTGGCAATGGGCATTCCTGCTATGCCGAAATATTTGTTCATAGCATCAAAGGCGGTAGCACAGCCGCCTCTTCTGGCAACTGCAACCGCTGCACCGACCTTCCAGCGCTTATCAAAAGGTGTGCTGAAAAATAACCTTTGTACAAATGCAGTCAGCGAAGCATTTGGCTGGGCATAATACACCGGACTGCCGATGACGATTCCATCAGCCTCTTCAAACTTTGGTGCAGCCTGGTTTACAAGATCATCAAATACGCATTTCCCTGTTTCAAGACATTTTCTGCAGTCTGTACATCCTCGTATATTCGAGCTGCCTATTTTTACTACTTCACATTCAATATCGCTCTCATCAAATATCTTTTTCATTTCAGCCAGAGCCATGTCTGTATTCGATTCTTTTCTCGGACTTCCGCTGATCATAAGAACTTTCATAGTGCACCTCCGTATATAAATAAATTTAATCGCTTACTCAAACCGGTCTTTCAGCTGACCGGCAATACCTTTTTATTATAAAGATACTCTTTGTTTTTTTCAAATTTTGATTTTATGATTGACAACCATTATCTTTGTATATATAATGGCGCTCAAGTTGATCAAATAATTTTTTATAGGAGAGCAATTTTGAAACATTATAATTCAGTGAACTGTATATGTTGCTGCAGGTGTGAAGAAAAATTCATGCCTTGTTTTGCTGTGCTTTCCATGACTCGATGTTGATCCTTCATATATAACATTGATTTAGTCTTTCAGCGGGAAGCCTGCAGGCATCCCGCTTTTTTATATGTCTCACGCATAAAAGATCATCTGTAGAGGAGGAAAAAATGAAAAACATATATGCAAACATAGATCAGATAATCGGACGCACCCCTGTAATGAAGCTGGAACGCACAAAGGAAAAACTAGGACTGAAAGCTGACATATTAGCCAAACTGGAATACATGAATCCGGCTGGTTCTGTCAAAGACAGAGTTGCTCTTTCTCTTATCACGAGTGCAGAGAAAGAGGGAAGACTTCTTCCCGGCGGCACGATCATTGAACCGACATCCGGAAACACCGGAATAGCTCTTTGCGCAATCGGAGTGCCAAGAGGATACCGCGTGATCATAGTAATGCCGGAGAACATGTCTTTTGAAAGAAGAAAACTGATACGTGCATATGGCGGAGAGCTGGTTCTGACATCTGCTGAGGGAAGTCTCCCCGAAGCACTTGGAAAGGCTCGTGAACTGAATGAATCGATTCCCGGCAGCATCATTGCAGGTCAGTTCAATAATCCTGCCAATCCCGAGGTCCATTATCAAACCACCGGCCGCGAGCTGTGGGAAGACACTGATGGAGATATAGATATTTTTGTTGCAGGTATGGGGACAGGCGGCACCATCACTGGTATATCCAGATATCTCAAAGAACATGATCCTTCGATCAGGGTCGCAGCCATGGAACCTGAAAATGCAGCTGCTCTCGCCGGAGAAAAGAGCGGCGAACATGCAATAGAAGGAATTGGAGACGGATTTATTCCCGATGTCATGAAGCCGGATCTTGTTGATGAGCTAATGAAAATCAGCGATGAGGAAGCTATTTACTATGCCCGGTTCATAGCCCGTACAGAAGGGCTGCTCGTGGGAATATCCTCAGGCGCTTATCTTGCTGCAGCGGTTCACCTGGCACAGAACAAAGAAAATTACGGCAAGAAAATAGCCACACTTTTCCCTGACAGCGGTATGCGCTACTTCTCAACAGCATTGTTTGAGTGACGCCCGGTAACGGTCTTTATCACTTACCGCCGATCTGATATCTCAGATATGCCTGCCGGGCTATTATGCAGAGAATCACTGTCAGCACCAGGCAGATCACAGGGGATACAGTAAACATGCTGTAGTAATTTCCAAAAATGTTTATCATCCTGTGATCCATGAGTGACCAGAGATTGATCAGTTCCGTAGGCAGCATCGCTATGCTTTGTGAGATGACACGGTATGATTTGGGGACGTCGATTATAAATATCGCTATGTAGATCCCGATCATCAGACCCATTACCGCCACACCGTTACGCAGCAGCATGTCTGAATGTGCGGTTCATAATGAAAAAATTCTAAGAGATGCTCACTAACCGGATACTGACAAGAAGACAAGGAGCACTGCAAGATATAAAAAAAATCACGAATAAAGATGGACGGGATTGCTTATGTATGAAGCGCAAACCCATAACTTTTCGTGATTATTTATATAAATGTATATAGAAAAAATATTATGTAGATGACAAGGGAACCGTCCCCCTGTCATCCTGTCATTTTTCTTCTGCGGCCATGCGGCTGACCTCTTCATAACAGCTGCATCTGGCACCTTCTTTTGTTATGCCTGTGTCACCGCAGATCCTGCAGTTCGGACGAATGTCTGTGTAATCTACCGGAATATCGTTTTCAGTCAGTAGTCTGAGACGTTCGTTCTCAAGCTGGCTGATCAGATCCGTTATCTTCTTGCTGCCGCCGCCGCCGTTGAGCAAAGTTCTTGTAAGTTCCATGTTACATTCCTGAAGCTGATCATCGATGTCACGAATACGCGGAACATATTCGTATACCTGCTGTTTTCTCTGAGCAGCCTCATCTGCGGCCTTGTTGCGCAGCTTTTCATAGTATTCCATGACAAGATTACGGCTGACACGGCCGCTTCCCTGGTTCCGCGGCGCCTTATTGCGCAGCACCTTGTCAACATAATTGATGTTCGGATTAGATATACCGCTTGTCTTACTGCATGCAGCGAGTATATCTTCCATGCTTGCACCCAGTTCATCGATCCAGGCTGAAATCATTACCTCTTCATTCTCAGTTGCGTTGCGGGTGAAACCCAGCGCCCTCATTACCCGTTTATATACGGCATGACGCTGATCGGTTTCCTGAAGATATCTTTCGACATCTTCCTTTGTAACCAGCCCTTTTTCTATCCAGCTTCTTACGACCGAGCCTACGTAACGTGTGTTTGTTTTTCCAAGGCCGGCGCAGTATCTGTAAGCTGCCTTGATAAGCTCTGTCCGCGCGTCATAATCCGTCATCCAGCTCAATATAGTCTGCATCTGACCCGGCTCAATAAACTGACGCGTGCTCTGTTCAATATCATCAAACATCTCAGATATTGCTTCATCGTTCATAAGCCTGCGGCTCGAATCAGGTGTGATCACATCCTCATCACCGTTTCCGTATAGCCGTTCTCTGAGAGAAAGGATCTTTATCCCCTCGGATGTCTTTCTGATTATCCCCGCGCGGGACCAGTACTCAAAGGCCTTTACGACCTCTGAAGTGTCTGTCATAAGAGTTCTTGCTATTTCATTTTCATCGATCTCATTACCCATGCCCGCATACATCAAAGACAGTAAATACACCTTGACAAAACTGTCAGGTGCATCCGGCATATATTCGTTTATGAAAATGTTTTCAACGGAGGTTTCTTTAAGATAACAAGTCTTCCCCGGGTCTTTTATAATTTTCATTTTCTCTCTTTATTTTCACCCTGTAATCCATCGCAATTACCAAAAAATGTTACAGCATTATTTGATTAAAAATCGCCTTGCATCTTGTTCACGAATTTCGTATATGGAGCCAGCCAGCGCACTTCAACAACACCAATCGGACCATTACGCTGCTTAGCAACATTTACTTCACACTCTCCGGGCTTTTCCGTTTCCGGATTGTAGACCTCATCACGATACAGGAACAGCACAACGTCAGCATCCTGCTCAATAGCGCCCGAATCTCTCAGATCGGACAGGATCGGTCTGTTGTCCTTTCTCTGTTCCGAAGCACGCGACAGCTGCGAAAGGGCTATGACCGGGCACTCGAGTTCTCTTGCCATCTGTTTCATCTGCCTTGACAGGGCCGCGATCTCCAGCTGTCTGCTCTCGACTCTGCCTCCCATCTCCATCAGCTGCAGATAGTCGACGATGACGAGGTCGAGGCCTTCTTTCTCCTTAAGCCTGCGGCATTTGTTCTTCATTTCCATCAAAGGCATGCCCGGTGTATCATCTATAAATATCTTTGCCTTGTCCAGTGAGTCAGCTGCCTTTGAAAGAGCTTTCCAGTCTTCCGTATTTAGATCGCCTTTTCTCATTTTATCTGAGTCGACCATGGCTTCCATAGCCAGCAGTCTCTGTGTAAGTTGCTCTTTACTCATTTCGAGACTGAATATCATGACCTTGTTTCCCTTGGCTGCAGCATTCTTTGCAACACACAGTGCAAATGCTGTTTTACCCATCGACGGGCGTGCTGCCAGAATGATCAGATCAGATTTCTGCAGACCTGAAGTCTTACGGTCAAGATCTGTGAGACCAGTCGGCACTCCGGTGATCTGCCCTTTGGTTTTTGATCGCTCATTGATCATTTCCATGTTGTCAAGAAGTATGTCACTTAACGCAACAACGCTGCGGCTCTGACGTTTTCTTGCAATGTCCATGATCTGCTGTTCAGCATAATCCAGCATCTTTTCAGCCTCTGTATCATCAGCATAACTCTTGCTCATGACATCATCGGAAACAATTATCAGATTTCTCAGCAGCGCCTTTTCCGCTACGATCGATGCATATTCAGACGCATTTGCGATAGACGGCACATCTGAAGCAAGACCTGCGACATAAGCTCTGCCGCCGACCATTTCCAGTACTCCCCTCTTACTGAGTTCTTCACTGACCGTCAGCGAATCGACCGGTGCGTTTTGTCTGTGCAGCTGCATCATTGCAGCAAAAATCTCCTGATGATTCTTTTTATAAAAATCCTCAGGTTTTATCTTTTCCGCAACCTCGATCAGGGCGCGCTCATCCAGCATCGAAGCAC
Source organism: uncultured Eubacteriales bacterium (assembly GCA_902803725.1). Taxonomy (GTDB): domain Bacteria; phylum Bacillota; class Clostridia; order Peptostreptococcales; family Anaerovoracaceae; genus UBA3738. The sequence continues at coordinate 933 of CADCRD010000063.1, read as the reverse complement.
CCAGAACCGAACGCTCTGCTTCGTCGCTGTGCGGGATAACTCTTTCTGCCATTATATCTCCTTCACTGCATCCTATACAGTTACTTTGACTTTAAGATCAGCCGTTACTTCCGGATAAACCTTTACCTTAACTGTTGTTTCACCTGTTTCCTTTATCGGACTGTCCAATACGATTTTTTTCTTGTCAACGCTGATGCCTTGTTGTTCCTTCAGAGCTTCGGCGATATCTTTGGATGTGATGGAGCCGAACAGTCTGCCGTTTTCTCCGCCTTTTGTAACTATTTCTACAGTGCAGTCGTTTATTTTCCCGGCCTGGATTTCAGCAGCAGCTTTGTCAGCAGCCTGTTTTTCCGCCATTATCTGCTTTTGTTTTTCAAGATTTTTCACATTTCCTTCAGTTGCTGCCTTTGCAAGACCGCGAGGGATCAGCATGTTGCGGGCATATCCGTCGCTGACCTTTACTACTTCACCTGCTTTACCTGTTCCTTTGACATCTTTCGTAAGTATTACAATCATTTTGTCTTCTCCGTTATTTTTTTGATCTCTTCGATGGCCTCTTCAGGACTGATGTCCATCTGAGCTCCGGCAGTATTCATATGACCGCCGCCGTCGAAATATTCCATTATCGTCTGTACATTTAATGATCCCATGGATCTGGCGCTTACAACGGTGCGTCCCTTTTCATCTTTTCCCGCAACAAAGCTGGCCCTGACACCTTCGACTGTCAAAAGTTCATCGGCTGCCTGCGAATTGATGATCTGAGCATTTTCGTTGATGCCTTCGCAGACAGAGTAAGCAAAACCTTTCTCATCAAATTCAGCTGCAGCGATGCACCTGGAACGAATCTCAAAAGTGTCTTTGTTGACTTGAAAGAATTTCTTAACATCTGTTGTGTCAGCTCCCGCGCGTTTCAGCCAGGCAGCTGCTTCGAAT
>CADCRD010000062.1 GCA_902803725.1 uncultured Eubacteriales bacterium | reverse complement strand
CTGCCATAAAAGAAGAAATCGAAGAGTATGCACCTGAAGTAATTCACGGGCAGCATGTATGGATACTGCCATCTCTGGCTGCGGACATGGGGATACCTCTGGTGCTGACGGCACACGGCACGGATCTTATGGGAGCAGATAAATGGCCGGATCTGAAACCTTATGCCAGGACAGCACTCGATGCAGCAGAATATGTAATTTCAATATCAAAGGACAACTGCGAACTGCTGGAGAAGACCTTCCCGGGATGTGCGGACAAAATAGTGATGATGCGCAACGGCTTTAATGAAAATGTGTTTTATCCGGCGGTTCAGGACAGAAGCCGTATGCTGGCAGAGTATGGCATAGAATATAACGGCGAGAAGGTCGTAATGTTTGCCGGCAAACTGGCAAACTTCAAAGGGATAGATATTTTGCTGCAGGCTGCTGCGAAATACGAAAAAGCAGAGCCGGAAACTATTACACTGATCGCCGGTGACGGAGATGAAAGAGATAAGCTGCACGCGCTGGCAAACGAGCTGGAGCTGAAAACGGTTCATTTCCTGGGGAACGTGGATCAGAAAACTCTGGCAAAGCTGTATAACCTGGGAGATGTCAGCCTTGTTCCTTCGCGAAGAGAGCCGTTTGGGCTGGTCGCAATAGAAGCGATGGCATGCGGCACACCTGTGATAGCTTCAGATCAGGGCGGGCTGCCTGATTTTGTCAATGATAATGTTGGGAGGCTGGTCACGCCGGAAGATCCGGATGATCTGGCCCTCGCGGTTACAGATATTTTGAAGAGAACTGAAGAGGAAGCCGGATGGCGTGAAAAAATTGCAGCTTATGCCAGGGGCAATTATTCTCAGGATGCGATCATTGGTGAGCTTGAAGAATTATATGTGAAGGCTGTAAAGACGGGTTTTCAGGGGATGTGATTTTTGCCGGTAAATTAAAGTGAAACTATTATTTGCAGGGGGGATGCTTTAATGTTTTGGGATAATTCCGATAAATCCGGTCATTCTTTAGTGCCGGACTTTAAAAAGCCAGACATCAGGTACAGAGAAAGAGAACTTGTTATGAGAAAGACTATGGTGATCCCGACTTACTGGGGAAGGAACAGCGATGAAGAGTGGCAGGAGGGCGACGGAGTATTCGATCACCCCACACCTCTGGACAGAGAGGGGACGTTAAGAAGAACGCTGGAGAGCATGAAGATCCTTGATCAGAGAGATTTTAAACTGGTTATATTAGTGTGCCCTACTGCAGAAATGCTTGAAGATGAGGTCACAGATAAAGTAAAAAAGATCATCAGGGAAGCGAATGTCAGCGTTGAAACATATATCTTCACACCCAGGGATCTGGAAAAATCCATGGAAGTGCTGAAACAGGCAGGTGTATATGCCAAGGCGTTCCCGCTGCTCGATCTTAAACATTATGCGACGGTAAGAAATGTATGCCTGTTCACTGCGGCTATTCTGGCAGCTGAGGCAGTCATACTGATCGATGATGACGAAGTCTTTGAGCTGCCTGATTTCATACCACGCTCGATGGAATTCCTGGGGCAGCGTATATACGGTGATGTCGTATATGGAGTAGCAGGATATTATCTGAACAAGGATGACAGATACTACGACGATGTTGCCGAAGAAGGATGGATGACATACTGGGACAGATTCGGCACGAAAGCCAGAGGCTTTGATAAGATCATTGGCCGCCAGCCCCGGTTAAAACGGACGCCTTTTGCGTTTGGCGGAGCAATGATAATGCATAAAGAGCTGTTTCATACTGTGCCCTTCGATCCGATGATCACGAGGGGAGAGGATGTGGATTATGTGATCAACAGCAGAATGTACGGGTTCAGCTTTTTCCTCGACAACACTCTTTCGATCAAACATCTTCCTGAACCCAAGAGCCATCCGCGCTGGAGGAGCATGAGGGAAGACATCTACAGGTTCGTATACGAAAAAGAAAAAATTGCATCGCAATATGAGACAGACAATATGACGATGATCTCTGCTGAGGAATTCAATCCGTATCCGGGAGAATTTCTGGGAAGAGATCTTGAAGACAATATTTATCGCAGCAATATGATGTCGGCCATGGATTACATCTCCGAAGGAGACAGTGAAGGGGCACTTGAGGCAATGGAAAATATCCGTATCGCCAAGAAGGATGCTGCCCCCGAATACAATGCCTTTACCCGTTACAGAGAAGCGCAGAAAAACTGGATCAAAGTTATCAGGGCTGTAAAAGAAAACCGTTATGAACTGCGCAAGATAATGGAAGCGAACAACCTGACTCAGCCGGCGATCATCAGAGATGAAGAACACGTCAAGAGAATAGGCCTTAAGGAAATAACAGAAGATATAATGAAACAGGAGTTTTTCAGTGATCTGAATGCCGCCGAGGCTCATAAGGTTGCTGAGTACAGCAATATAAAGACTTTCTATGAAAATGAAAGAGTCTTTTCCAGCGGGGACATCAATGACAGTATGTATCTGATCCTCAAAGGAGTAGTTTCGCTCAGCATTCCGGGGGATGAGACAGAAGTGGCGCTGCTGGGAAAAGGGGACATCGTAGGAGAGAGCTGTCTCGTTCATGAATCATTCGGAACGAATTGCACTGCCCGTGAATTCACAGAATTTCTGATCATGTCACGGGACAATATGAACAAGCTGCTGTCCGAAGATCCTGTTCTTGGCACAAAGATACTGAAAATCGTCATTTCAGGAATGGCACGCAAAATCAGCGATTCAAATCAGAAGATACATGAAATAATGTATCCGAGAGAAATACCGATGGATGAATGATCAAAATATCCTGCCAAAGAGCATTTGCGGCAGCATCAGCAGAGGATTGTTCTCGTAGACCTCAACAGCAAAGGAGGAATGATCCAGCTCGCGGACAAATGCCTCAGCCAGATCCGGTGCAAGAAGATCTGTAACCGGTACAAAAGCTGCAAATACGATACATATCAGAACAGCAGCTTTCAGCATGCTCAGCAGTGCTCCTGTAAGACCGTCTAAGAAACCGGCAAATCCGTCTTTGTGGTCATTAGAAAAAACACGCAGCAATATCCAGGTGATCAGCTTGATCAGAATGAAGAGTGCTGCGAAAACGATAAGCATAAACGTGATATCTGCAAAAATCCGTGATACTATATCAGCGGCTCCAGTGGTGACTGAATCAAAATCAAGATCTCCTGACAGGAGTTTTGGCAGTTCCGTTATGCTGTTTTCTGTACTGAGTTCTCCGCTGGAAAAACGTTCCTTAAAACCGCTCAAAAGCCAGTCGTGGAAGGTCGTGTTTTTCTTGATATATTCTGCCGCAGGCGCAGCACCAAAATAAGCGCCCGCAAGAGCGATCACCCAGCCGATAGCATGGATCGCAGTAAATGCAAATCCTCGTTTGAATCCATAAATGGCGAAAACTGCCAATACTAAAACTATTGTAATATCAAGAACCATGCTATTATTTTAATGTAATTTCATGCATGTAGCAATAATATTTTCCCCTTTCCTGTGCTGGTGTGATATTTTGTTGAACTCATTTCAAAAATGTGATAGGATAGTTAAGCTTATGAAGAAATACATGTTAGCAGCGTTAAATGAAGCCAAGTCAGCAGCTGCGGAAGGCGAGGTGCCGGTTGGCTGCATCATTGAAAAAGACGGCGAGATCATTGCCAGAGCGCATAATCTCACCGAGACACTGAATGATCCGACTGCGCATGCAGAGATGCTGGCCATAAGGCAGGCTGCCCGTCACTGCGGGTGGAGCAGACTGTGCGGCTGTAATATGTACGTAACGCTGGAACCTTGTTCAATGTGCGCTGGCGCCATCGTATGGGCCAGGATCGATAAAGTATATATCGGAGCGATGGATCCGAAGGCCGGAGCCTGCGGCTCAGTGATGAATATAGTTCAAAACGAACGGCTGAATCATATTGCCGAAGTTGAAACCGGGATCATGCAGGAAGAATGCAGCCGGATCCTGAAAGATTTTTTCGCTGAACGCCGGAGCCGGCAGCATAAAGACACAAAACAATACAGCGCGAACGAAAATACGGAGGAAAGTAAATGAAACGATTTGGGGCTATCAGCTGTCTGATAATATTCCTGATGACGATGACGATCGGATTTGCATCGGCAGCAACAGAATTCAAAGTTGACGAAGTCTATCCGAAGGATGAGGCAACAAATATGGCAATGGACAACATGGGCTTTAAGGTATTCTTCAATCAGGACGTGTACAAAAATCAGAAAGCAAATAAGAAGCTTTGCACCATCACAGATAATAAGGGAAAGAAAGTACCATCGATCGTCGTTTGCAATCCGAAGGAAAAGAACGTAATGATGGTTCTGGCAGATACCAATAACAAAAAGACAAAGATAAAAGGAAAGACAAAGTACACTGTCACGATAAAAGAAGGCTTTAAATCCGACAAAGGCGGCAGGTTGGATACAGAATTCAAATCCTCATTCACGACACTGAATCCTTCTCAGAGCATGTGGATCAGTATGGGTATGATGGGTGTCATGGTAGTAACAATGGTAGTATTCTCAACCAGAGAAGCCAAAAAGAAAGAAGAAAAAGCATCCTTTGATAAGAACAAAAAAGAAAAATCAGTCAACCCATATAAAGAGGCCAAGAAAACAGGCAAATCCGTAGAAGAGATCGTTGCTGCCGAGGAAAAGAAAAAGGCCAAAAGAGAAGCAAAACGCGAGAGACAAAAGAAAGAAAACAAGGTCGAGATCGCCAGTGAGAACATCAAGGTCAAAAAGAAGGCTCCGATCTCAGCGGTTGGTCTCAAATATAAAGACCCGAAACCAAAACAAAAAACAAAAGCTCAGGCCGAAGCAGCCAAAAAAGCTGCTCAGAGCGGAAAGAAAAGCACGGGCAAAAAAAAGAAAAAGAAATAGACTCTCAAAGATATTGCAACAACAAAATGTATTGACTGATTTTACGGCCAATACATTTTTTGTAGCAAAGGCGATCCATAAAACCGGAAGACAAATTCAGCAGGCTGATATAAAAGGAATGATCATAAATGAAAGAAAAGCGGATAACAGTATATTCATACGGCAAGATAAATCTTTCACTGGATGTTCTGGGTGTAACGGATGATGGTTATCATGAAGTCGAAATGATCATGCAGGCCATTCTGCTGCACGATGACGTTGAGATCAGATGGAAGCCATATGAAAAATCAGGAGCAGATACGAAGGAGAGAGCTTCTGAATTCACAATAAAAATTCATACGAATCTTCCTTACGTTCCGGACGATGAGAGGAACATCGCCTATAAGGCTGCTCTGCTGATGTATGAAAGGTTCGGACATCTTCCTGAAGAATCAAAAAAACGAAAACTCTGCGGAAAGGTGGAGATCAATATAAAGAAGAGGATCCCCGTTGCGGCGGGCCTGGCCGGTGGCAGCGGCAACGGCGCCGCAGTCATCATGGGGCTGGCGTATCTGTGGAAGCTGGATCTTTCTCTTGAAGAGCTGATGAGGCTGGGTGCAGAGCTGGGTTCAGACGTACCGTTCTCTGTCATGAGTCAGGCGGCCTGCAACGGCAGGTTCGGATATAAAGATGATCCCATGGCAGCGACTTGTGCGCTGGCCGCCGGCAGAGGAACAAAATTAAGACCTCTGAAGCAGGCTCTGAAATCAGATATCCTGCTGTGCAAACCAGACATTCCGGTATCGACAGCCGAGGTGTACCGAGGTATAGATAACTGTACAATAGACGCACATCCTGACAATGCGGCTCTGGAAGCAGCTATAATACGGTATAATGCGGCGAAGGACAATCAAATATTGCCCGGAGAACCAGCTGGACGAGCAGAGAGAGATAATGAATTTGAATACTGTACTGAACAGCTGAGAAAAAACATGATAAATGTTCTTGAAAAATATACACTGTACAGATATGATAAAGTAAAACTCACCAAAAATTGTATCGAAAAGAATACAGAAGACGGGGCGATAGTCCTGATGAGCGGCAGCGGACCGACTATTTTTACGCTTTGCGGCAGCAGTCAGGAGGCGAAGAAACTGGCCCGCAAGGTGGCTGGAAAAGAAAGAAGGGCAATCGTAACGAGAACGCTTATATGATAACAATACGCCCCTGAGGGCAGTTAAAGTGAAAAGAAAGGAATACAGCCATGCTTAACATCGACAGTAAGGATCACAGACCTCTGAGGGTCATCGTGTATGAAGAGCTGAAGATGCGGATACTCAAAGGCGAGATCGCACCCGGACAGAGACTGATGGAGGTTGAGACTTCTGAGGAGCTGGGTGTATCGCGAACACCGGTCAGAGAGGCAATAAAAAAACTGGAAAAGGAAGGTCTTGTTGTGGTGGAGCCGCGAAGAGGGACTTATGCCGCGCAGATATCAGACAATGATCTTATCGAGATCCTGGAAGTAAGAGAGAGTCTCGAGGCACTGGCCGCACAGTACGCTGCAAAGAGAATGAAGGCAACGCAAAAGGAAAAACTAAAGAGCATCGCAGAGAAATACAATAAGGCTGTCAAAGATGGCAAGCTGACGATGATGATAAAATATGACACGGAATTTCACCGTATACTGGCTGAGGGCAGCAATAACAAAACGCTGATAAATCTGATAGATCAGCTGAGGGAACTCCTGCTCAGGTTCAGATATCTGTACTATGACAACACGGCCCGCGCCGAAAAGAATCCGGCCGAGCACCAGCGAATCATCGATGCGATCATGGACGGAGATGAAAAGGCAGCGCATGATGCAACACTGGCACATATCGGCAGTCTGAAAGAAATAGTTCTTGAAGAGGGCCTGGGGAGCTGATACATAAGCTGCGGCTCCGGATTTTCGGGATAAAAACAGCAAAAAAGATTAGTAATTGATACAGATAAAAGGAGACGGTCATTAGTTATTTGTTAGCCCTGGCGGTGATCCCGCCCTTATATATTATTTACAAAGTATACAAACTGGACAAGATAGAAAAGGAACCGCGCAGTCTTTTGATAAAGCTGTTCTTTTTCGGTATTCTGGCATTGATACCGACGCTGATACTGGAAATTGCAGCGGAAAATTATATTGTGAAAGGTGTGCTGCAGGGTATGGACCCTGTGTTCGTCAGCTTGATCGAAAATTTCCTGTGTGTGGCGCTGATCGAAGAGGGATGCAAATACTGGTTCTTAAAACGCGGCAGCTGGCATGATGTCAATTTTGACTATTGTTTCGACGCGATCGTATATTCCGTTGTAGTTTCACTGGGATTCGCGGCTGTCGAAAATATTTTTTATGTATTCGATTACGGTGCACATGTCGCTCTGATAAGGGCAGTGACCGCAATTCCCGGACATGCTATATTCGGAATATTTATGGGTCACTATTACGGCCAGGCTAAGATGCAGGAAAAGATAGAAACGTACTATAAAATGATCGGGATGCCGGCAAATACCGGAAACAGAGAATCTTCAAAATCACTGCTGAAAAAGAGTCTGTTCATTCCGGTGATGCTGCATGGGTTTTATGATTTTACCGCTTCGCAGAATGAGCCGGTCATGACCATCGTATTTTATATCTTCATTATCATTATGGATGTTGTGGCTGTTAAACGTATCAACCGGTATTCGCGTGAAGACCGTCCGATATAGAAACAGGGCGTTGAAGTATCAGGTGGAAAATACTACAATCAAAAAAGAAGCGGGATGAGCTGATCCGGTTGACGGGGAAATAAGCAAAAATTATCAGGATACGTGCTTGATTTAGCACGTACTTTTTGTACGACAACATTATTTTGCGATCCGGCAGCCGGTAACTTAACAAACTGTTAAGAGGATATCGGCGTGGTTTTGATACCATTTTCTTAACAGAATGTTAATACTCAGAACAAGCGATATCAGAGGTGGGCAAAATGAAAAAGAAAAGTATCAGATTTCTGATGGTTATGATGGTTATTGTACTGGCGATCGCAATGAGTGCATGCGGAGACGATAAGAGCAGTGACGACAGTTCGGGAGGTTCAGGCGGTGCACCGGTTGAAAAGCAAAAAGATGAATCTGATCAGAATGATGATTCTGCAAAAGAGGAGAAAGAAGCATCAAATAGTAGCAGCGATGGAGCAGCAACAAGTGTAAAGAACTTTAAAACATCAAAAAACGGAACGATTGTGGTCATTGAGAGTGGATACAGATATGACGGAGAAGGTTCTTTGGAAGTAGGTGCTCTTGTAGGGAACGCAAACAGTGAAAGTGCATTTGTGGATTTTGGATTAACTATAACAGCCTATGCGGATGATGGCAGCATACTGGGGACAGAAGATGTCACACAATTTACGATCCAGCCGGGTGAGATCCGACCGTTCAGTACCAGTATAGAGACAAAAGATAAAGAGCCAAAGAAAGTGGAAATAGAAGCAATCGAAGGAGATGAAGAAAAAGCTGACAGTAAAGCGATAAAAACATCAGACCTTGCGGTATCGAACGTCAGCGAGAATGTCGACAAAGAAGACGAAAGCATCAGCTATACAGGCCAGATCACCAACAAAAGCAAAACAGACACAGATGGCGGAATGGTAGTAGTGCTGCTAAAGAACAAAGGGAAAATCGTCGGCACAGGTTATGAATATGTTGATGTAAAGGCTGGAAAGAAAAAGGCATTCGATTTCACAGTATATGGGCTGATTGAACATGACAAGTATGAAATGTATGCATATTCGGATTATGTAAGCGACTAAGGACAGCGCATTTTGACTTGTGAAAGCTCTATGAAAACTCAGAGCCGGATGAAAAGGTATCGGCAAGTGGGAGGAAATTCATGAATACAAAGAAATTAATTGCAGTGATATGTATCTGCATGATCGCAGTTTTCTCATTAGCTTCGTGCGGAAAAAGCAGCGGAGAGAAGACCTCGGATGGAGAAAGCATTCCTGAATTTGATTTTGGGAAGGTTGAATGGAGTGTGTACAGCGGTGTCAGCGAAGGTAATCGTATAGTCAAATTCGATTTTGACAATAATACGGAGTATGATATTGCGAGCTTTGATCTTGATTTCAAAATAAAAGAAGATGTGACCGAAGATGAAATCAACAAATTTGCTGAGCTGAAGCAAAAAGCAAAAGACATGGAACATGATCCTGAAAAACTGACAATAAGCGCCACAACAACAGCTTATACTGAAGCCGGGAGCTCATACAAGGGTGGAAATTGCAATCTTGACGGCACCGTGCAGTTCTTCACGGAGTATGATGCATATGAGTTGTTTGAACCCGATATGATGACAATTACATTTGTGGAGAATAACAAGCTGTTTACTGCTTATTACGACTACAAAGAAAACAAAGTATCATATGATGATGAGTCACTCAAAGCCTTTGACTGGTCTGACAGTAAACTTGCAAAAACTTTGCCAAAGCCGGACGCAAAGATTGCAGTAGTTACCTGGGATGAAAAGGATCACTTTGATGCAAAAATATGCGGTGTCGATGAAAGCAAATATAAAGAATACATCAAGGCCTGCAAAGAAAAAGGGTATAACAAAAACATCGATGATGACACTGATTGGATGTGGGAAGCAGACAATAAAGACGGCAATAATCTGGAAATGATATACAGTGATGACGATGACACGATATCGTTATATTTAAATGCGCCGGAAGACAATGATCAATAAAATCCTGACTCGCCATATTATGTGCATCAGAGCTTATCTGCACGCAATTGAATGTATACGGCAAAAGGACGGTTTGGCTTATAATGGAAAAAGAAAGACCAGAAAAAAATTGCGCGGAGGTGAGAGCATGGATAACTATACAGGTACGAATCTCAGAACTTTGAGGGAATTCTTCGGCGAAACACAAGATGAACTGGCCGAAAGTGTCAATGTCAGCAGTGTTGCGATCAGTTATTATGAAAATGATCATCGCAGCCCCGATATAGAGATGACGAAAAATCTGGCCAGTCATTACTGGCTGACGATGGACCAGCTGGTCAGCGGAGACTTTTCCCTGCTTTCGGCCAGTGATGGATTTCCTGATATGACTGTAGACCTGACTAAAGTGGCGAGAGCTATATATCCCTTTGCAGATTTGAAGACAGATAATGAAAGTTTTAGGAGAGGCTATGCAGCGGCGCAAAGAATCATAAGGAGCATGAACAGTGAAGCTCCAGTCATGGAATCTTTGGCAGATCATGTGATCAGGCAGTTCGAAACTGCTATGGACGAAACCGGTGCGCCCGAAGCAACAGCAAATTATCTGCTGGCTCTCATGATGAAGAGGGACTTTCTTGCTAACGATCAGCTAAAGGCAAAAAATAAAAAACTGTATTCAAATGTTCTCATCAACGTTAACAAAGAATTCGTGAAAAAAAATTGCCTCAACACAGAAACTATATCGAATGAAGAGGATGAGACACGTAAATCCGAATTCTTGAAACAATATGGTGAAGTTATCAATGAAAAGGTCAGAGAACTAAAGAAAACACCGGGCTGGATCGAGTTCGCGGAATATTACCAGGGACTGAGATACCTGACAGATATGATGGACACGAACAGAAACAGCCGCGAGCAGAATATCAGCATCGGCCTGGAAATAATGATCAATCTGTGGCTGGCCGGCAACAAGTATGCCGTGGATTTTCTGGAAGGTCCGGTAGTATAAGCAAAAACAAAAAAGCAGGCAATGTCAGCCTGCTTTTTCATTGTCATCATCCTCGACCTCTTCCAAAAGCCGGATGATACCTAGAACAATAACGATCAGTCCGGTATCCATGACAACCACCTCCTATAATAGGCGGTGGAAAAAATACGCACCCTATGGTAGCGAAATATTTGTGTAAAGTGTTTTTTCACATAATTGTGCGGATGAAAGACCATCAGGGCACAATCACGTACACGATGTAATGCGATAAAGTGGCCTATAATATACTCAAGAAAAGGGAAATAAATCCCGAACCGTTAGGTGACTAAAGTTGAATACAAAAAGAAAGGTGGAATGAAGAAAAGCATCAAAAAAAAACATGAAATCAGGAAAGCTAGGCTCAGCATTTGTAAATGCATCGCCTGACACAATTGGCGCATTAACGGTTCTCGCTATTGATTCTATGCATTATGGTTATGCTATGTCAAAAGGGGATAACAATGTGTATATCCAAGTGTAACGAACGATCTTCTCTAAAAAGAGATTAATTATCTACGGATCTATTTAATGCGAGGTATAGCTTTTCGGAATCTTCCTGCAGGTTTTGGGAGATTTAAAGTCACACCAAACAATGTTTTTAACAACCACAGTAAAAAGCAAAAAACCAGTATAGGGATGATGCAGGTTGTAACAATAAGTATAGCTATTTTGTCCATGAAGCCATCTAGCATCTTTTTATATTTGCCTAACTGGTCTTTTATAGACACATTGGTGCTGAAGCTGTGAGGAAGGATGCTATTACCCCCATTAGAAATGTCTTTCATTTTCGTTTTCTGTGAATCATCAGTATGTGTTGCTTCCCATGTTGTATTCTTGTAAGTTTTTTCAATGTTATTTGTAAGCTTAATGCTTGCTGGGACAACAAGGTATAAAATCAAAGCAAAGATAATAATTTTGATGCCAATTGATTTGAGAGCATCAGTTTTCCTGCTTGCAAAAAGAGATAGTAATATAAGAAGTAAAGCAAAAGGGATAAGATATTTAAAAGAAATTATGCCGCTTGATGCAGCTAAATATTTTTCCAAAAGGATCGAAGAATATAGAAAAACAGAATATTCGCTGACATCAGCCAGCTTTTCTGCAATTGGAGTCCCCGCATCACCGGGTAACAGTGTAATTGCAGCAGCTGAGGCGGTAGCACTTACAGTGATGCTTTGAACTGTTGCTTTCTTTTTATCAAGTGAGGTAATTGAATTGTCAACTATTTTCATCGAAGACATAGTTTCGGACATAAAAATCGAAACAACAATTAGGACAATTAAGATAATAGAATATAGAAGAGTTTTTTTGTAATTCTTTTGAGTTTCTTTTTTCTTTACTGCGTAATTATTTTGATTGTATTCATGGACATTATCATTCATTTGAAATCTTCCTCCTGGCAAATAGTAAATTCGAATATAGAAAAGGATATCATAGAGAATATATTATTCAATGAATAGATGATAAATTATATCGAATTTATAGTATTTACAACAAAACACATGAATTGCTATGAGTGGTGATTTTTCAGTGCAGGGGTTATAATAATGCTATTACTATGCAAAAAGAATAAGAGCACAATGGAAACCGAAAAGAGAAAAGCAAAATTAATAATTACGGGAGAAGAGAATGACGAATAAACATTGCCGCATCTGCGGTGCTGAGCTGATACAAAAGAACACTGAACACGAAGGCG
>CADCRD010000061.1 GCA_902803725.1 uncultured Eubacteriales bacterium | reverse complement strand
ATCGAAAATACTGCCGCCTCTCCTCCGCTCTGAAGGAAACCGTTCCAGTATTCCATCGGATCGGCACCGTTGATGCCCCAGCCGGCATGGAAGAGCGTGCCGATATTTGCCACGAAGTACTTCATGCAGTAGGCAGTCAGTGTGACACAGAATCCGCCAAGCAGCACTATTGAGATAATAGCAAAATATCCTATGAATGCATTGTGCTTTCCCGTTGCGCGGTAGTTCTCCAGAACACCTTTACCGGTCTTTCTGCCTATGGTCAGTTCTCCTACCATGATCACGAATCCCGCGATCGCAACAAGGACGATATAGCACAGCAGGAACGCGAACCCGCCGTTTGCTCCCATCTTATATGGGAAACCCCACAAGTTCCCGACACCAACGGCCGAACCGACTGCTGCCATCAGGAATCCAAAGGTGGATTGGAATTGGTTGTTATTCTCAGTCGACATTTTGTCACCTCCTGAATTTGTCATTCTTTGCAGGCTTATTTAACAATTTCAATACTTAACGCCTGCAATCACACTTCAACTACCCAGCCATACGGATCTTCAGCATCACCGATCTGTATACTAAGAAGTGAATCATACAGTTCTTTAGCCTTAGGACCTGTCTTGAAATCATTGATGATCATCTCTTTATCTTTATACTGCAGTTTTCCTACAGGAGAAACGACAGCAGCAGTTCCGGTACCAAAGGCTTCGTCCAGTCTGCCTTCATCGTATGCCTTACATATCTCATCTATTGACAGTTTTCTTTCTTCCACATTCCAGCCTTTATCTTTTGCCAGCTGCATGACGGATGATCTGGTCACTCCGGGAAGGATCGTTCCATCCAGAGGAGCGGTTATTATAGTCCCGTCAATTACGAACATCATGTTCATGGAACCGACTTCTTCAACATATTTCTTTTCTATGCCATCCAGCCACAGGACCTGAGTGAACCCTTTTTCTTCAGCAAGCTTTGCAGCCTTGAGACTGCCGGCATAGTTTCCGCCGGTCTTTGCAAAACCGGTTCCTCCCATCGCAGCTCTGATGTATTCATCCTCAACATAGATGCTGACCGGATCGATACCTTCCGGATAATATGCTCCTGACGGAGAAGTTATGATGAAGAAAACATATTCATCTGACGGATGCACTCCCAGATTGGCAGTCGTTGCAACCATTGCAGGTCTCAGGACCAGAGATGTTCCTTCAGCGTGAGGCGCCCAGTCCCTGTCAAAATCCACGATTTTTCTGATGGCTTCCACGAACATTTCTTCATCCATGGGCGGCATGCACATACGATCACAGGAATTGTTCCATCTTTTCGCATTTTCATAAGGTCTGAAGAGCAGCATGCGGTCATCCTTTGTACGATAAGCTTTCATCCCCTCGAATATCTCCTGGCCATAGTGAAGACCCATTGCCGCGGGATGGAATCTGAGATCCTCAAGTGGTTTTATCTCTGCATCGTGCCATCCTTTATCCAGAGAGTAGTTCATCACAAACATGTGATCCGAGAAGTAATTACCAAATCCCAGCGTTCCTGCCTCTTCTTCGGCCAGCGGCTTTGCCATGGGATTCTGTGTTCTTGTGATTTTGATATCCATTCTATCAACCTCCTGAAGTGTAACTTTTTAAAAATGTCATTCATCACATTATTTATGTTTTTAATATACTACTGTAATTTTTAAAGTAAAGAAAATATAATTCTTTCTGTTATGAACAAACATTCAAGGCACATTATTGTTTGAACAAACGATATTGCCGGCTTGAATTTTTTTCGTTTTACATTCAAATCTGCTCTCTTATAATGAGAACTGTATCAAGCTTCGTTTTCATATCTTTTTACTTGTTTACATTTATGAAAACATCTATATAATAGTGTTTACAGATAACACTTTACATTTTTATGAAGGTAGTTTTGAAAGGAGACCAGAAAAATGGCAAAAAAGAAAATGTCTATCCTTGACTTCAAAAAGTACAAAGAGGAAGGCAGAAAATTCACCTACGTTACAGCATATGATTACACAATGGCTTCTATCATAAATGACAGCGAAACAGAAGTCATCCTCGTAGGAGACTCACTGGGAATGATCATGCTGGGATATGACGGCACTGAAGCTGTAACTATGGAGGATATGATCCATCACACAAAGTCAGTTGTTAAAGGGGCACCGGACACCTACATTATCGGCGACATGCCGTTTGGCAGCTATAACGAAAGCACCCAGCAGGCCATTCACAACTGCACACGTCTCATGAAAGAGACAGGCTGTGACGCCATCAAGCTGGAAGGCGGCGCCAAATATGCAGAACTGATCAAAGCCATTATAAATGCAGGCATACCTGTCTGCGGGCACATCGGACTGACACCGCAGACTACGACATCTCTGGGCGGATTCAAAGTCCAGGGCGGCACTCCTGAATCAGCACGTCAGCTGATCGAAGATGCAAAAGCTCTCGAAGCAGCAGGCTGTTTCGGCATCGTTCTGGAATGCGTGCCGGCAGTAGTGGCCAAAGCTGTAACAGAGGCCGTAAGCATTCCGATCATGGGGATCGGCGCGGGTCCGGATGTAGACTGCCAGGTACTCGTAACTCAGGATCTTCTCGGAATGTACGGCAACTTCAAGCCTAAATTCGTAAAGCTCTACGCTAAACTCCGCGAGGAAATGGTCAAAGCACTCAACGAATTCCACACAGAAACAGAAGAAGGCGCTTTCCCGACAGAAGATTATTCATTCAACAAAAAAGTTGATATCAACGGCTAAGCGATAAATCAGTTAATATAATAAACACAATAACAAAAGACCGGATCACTCCGGTCTTTTGCTGCTTTGATATTGAAGTCCAGCCTGTTGCTGTACCGTAATATTCTTATTTTTTCAGGTTATAAAATGCATCCATTCCTGCATAGATCGCTGTATCATCAAGAGCTTCTTCTATTCTCAGGAGCTGGTTGTATTTTGCGATACGGTCAGTTCTTGAGAGTGAACCTGTCTTGATCTGTCCTGCATTCAGTCCGACAACGATGTCTGCGATCGTCGTATCTTCTGTCTCACCCGAACGGTGGGAAACTACTGCAGTATATCCTGCCTTCTTAGCCATCTCGATAGCATCGAAAGTCTCTGTCAGAGTACCGATCTGGTTTACTTTGATGAGGATGGAGTTTCCAACGCCCTTCTCGATACCGTCAGCCAGTCTCTTTGTGTTTGTTACGAACAGGTCGTCACCGACGAGCTGCAGTCTGTCACCGAGTTCTTTAGTGAGCAGAGCCCAGCCTTCCCAGTCATCTTCAGCAAGTCCGTCTTCCAGAGAGATGATCGGATATTTGTCGAGCAGCATTCTCCAGTACTCAACCATTTCTTCAGCTGTTCTCTTGACTCCTTCTCCCTTAAGGTCGTAAATTTTATTCTCTGCATCATAGAATTCTGAGCTGGCAGCGTCCATAGCGATGAAGATATCTTCACCCGGTTTATATCCGGCCTTTTCGATAGCTTCTATGATGACCTGGATAGCTTCTTCGTTTGTAGACAGGTTTGGTGCGAATCCGCCTTCATCACCTACGGCCGTGTTCATGCCCTTATCTTTCAGGACACTCTTCAGAGCGTGGAATGTCTCAGCACCCATTCTCAGTGCCTCTCTGAAAGTCGGTGCTCCTGCCGGCATGATCATGAATTCCTGTATGTCAACAGTATTGTCAGCGTGCGATCCGCCGTTGAGGATATTCATCATCGGTGTCGGCAGAGTCTTGCCGTTCACGCCGCCAAGATATTTGAACAGCGGCAGTCCCAGGGACTCAGCAGCTGCGATGGCATTTGCCATTGACACACCCAGAATAGCGTTTGCGCCGAGCTTACCCTTGTTCTCTGTTCCGTCCAGAGCGATCAGAGCCTTATCAAGACCTACCTGATCGAACGGATCAAAGTCGATAAGATGCGGTGCGATGATATCATTCACGTTTTCTACAGCCTTGAGTACGCCTTTGCCCAGATATCTGTCCTTGTCACCGTCACGCAATTCCACAGCTTCGTGTACACCCGTCGATGCGCCGCTGGGAACGATAGCACGTCCGCATGCTCCGTCTGTCAGCAGTACTTCAACTTCAACTGTCGGATTGCCGCGTGAATCCAGCACTTCACGTGCCAGAATATCTTCAATATAAACCATTTCCATTTACTTGTCTCCTCTGTTTATAACTTTTTTCTTTGCTTTAACATTTTTATTTTTCAGTGATCAATGACTGTCTCAGCCTGATCTTTAAAAATCAATGATCTGAATAAAGTCCTCTGCTTTGAGGCTGGCTCCGCCGATAAGGCCGCCGTCTATATCTTCCATGTTCATCAGCTCTGTCGCATTAGCCGGCTTCATGCTGCCGCCATACTGTATCGTGACTTCGCATGCAACACCGTCATCATACATATCAGCTATGATGTCGCGTATAGCCTTGCACATTTCCTCTGCCTGCTCCGGACTGGCCGTACGTCCTGTCCCGATGGCCCAGATCGGTTCATAAGCGATAGTCAGCTTGCTGACGTTTTCTGCCGAAAGTCCATCAAGATCTGCCTTGACCTGTGCTGCAACGACTTCCTTTTCTCTGCCGGCGTCTCTCTGCTCAAGTGTTTCACCTACGCAAAGGATCGGCAGTATCGATGATGCGAACAGTCTCTTTAGTTTTTTGTTGCATGTCTCATCAGTTTCGTTATTGTACTCGCGTCTTTCGGAGTGACCGATGATGCAGTAATCTATTCCGATTTCTTCCAGCATTGGCACTGATATCTCTCCTGTGAATGCTCCGGAATCCTCAAAGTGACAATTCTGTGCGCCAACACCGATCCCGGTCCCTTTAAACGCCTCAGCCAGTCTTTCAAGATGAACGAAAGGTGCACAGATCGCTGTCTTAACTTCTGTGTCCTTGTATAATTCTTTAAGCTTTGCCGCAAACTCTTCTGCCTCGGCTCTGGACATATTCATCTTCCAGTTGCCTGCAATAAACGGTTTTCTCATTTTCATTTTCCCTCTTTTCATTTACTATTTATCTTCGAGGCAAGCTACACCCGGCAGTTCCTTGCCTTCAAGGAATTCCAGTGAAGCGCCGCCGCCTGTCGAGATGTGTGTCATCTTATCTGCAAGACCTGCCTGTTCAACAGCTGCAGCTGAATCGCCGCCGCCGATAATAGTTACAGCATCAGCCTCTGCCATAGCCCGGGCAACTGCATTAGTTCCCTTAGCGAAATTCGGCATTTCGAAAACACCCATAGGTCCGTTCCAGACGATTGTTTTTGCATTTTTTATTTCTTCTGCAAATGCCTTCTGTGTGTCAGGCCCTATATCCATACCCATCATGTGAGGAGGTATCTGGCTGGATCTGAAAGTATGGCTTTCTGCATCGTTATCGAATTCTGTCGCGCAAACTGTATCGACCGGGATCAGGAGTTCCACACCGTTGTCATTGGCCTTTTCCATCAGCTGACTGGCCAGTTCGATCCCGTTTTCATCAAGAATTGATTTGCCGATCTCATAGCCCATGGCCTTGTAAAATGTATAAGCCATGCCTCCGCCGATGATCAGCGCATCCACCTTATCCAGCAGATTATCGATAACTTTTATCTTGTCAGACACCTTCGATCCGCCCATGATAGCGAGGAACGGACGAGCCGGATCTTCAACTGCATCACCCAGGAATTTCAGTTCTTTTTCTATCAGAAATCCTGAAACAGCCGGCATATAGGCAGCAAGTCCTGCCGTAGAGCAGTGTGCTCTGTGAGCAGTGCCAAATGCATCATTTACAAAGATTTCTCCCAGGGAAGCAAGCTGCCCCGTGAACGGTTCTTCGTTATTTGTTTCTTCCTTGCGATATCTTGTATTTTCAAGAAGAACTATATCTCCGTCAGTCATTTCGCTGACAATTGCTTTGACAGAATCGTCAACAACAACATCTGACTGAGCAAATTTAACTTCGCATCCCAGCAGTTCTGCAAGTCTTTGCGCAACAGGTGCCAGAGTGAATTCCTTTTTCGGTTCGCCCTTCGGTCTTCCCATGTGACTCATGAGGATCAGCTGCGCACCATTTTCCTTCAGATACTCGATCGTCGGCAGAGCCGCTCTGATCCTTACATCATCAGTGATTTTTCCGTCCTGCATGGGAACGTTGAAATCGCATCTTACAAGGACTTTCTTTCCCTTTACTTCAATATCTTTTACTGTTTTTTTCATTGTATCCTCTTAAATAAATATATTCTATCTAATAACTGTTTCTGCAGATTTATCAACGCTGCTGCATTTGTTCTTTAACATGCGCCTGATATAAATAATGCGAATTGCCCGTTAAGGCAATCCGCTTATAAGACAATTACTATTCGTTGTCCACTTTGTTCATGTGTTTAGCAAGCTCAAGCAGTTTGTTGGAATAGCCGAATTCGTTGTCATAGTATCCAACGATCTTAAAGAGATGATCTGACAGTTCAAGGCTCTGAACAGAATCAAATACAGATGTATGCGGATCTGCAAGGAAGTCGATAGATGTGACCTCTTCATCTGTGAATTCGAGGATGCCCTTCATCGGACCTTCGGCAGCTTCTTTCATAGCTTCACGGATCTCTTCGATCGATGTGGCTTTTTCTGTTTCAACGTTAAGGTCCACCAGTGAAACATCTGCAGCCGGGATCCTGTATGAGATGCCTGTCATCTTTCCTGCCAGTTCAGGAATGACGAGACCTACTGCTTTTGCTGCTCCAGTTGTTGAAGGAATGATATTTCCATATACGCTGCGGCCTGTTCTCCAGTCTTTTTCAGAACGAGAGTCAACAACATGCTGCTTTGAAGTGGATGCATGGATCGTAGCCATGAGACCCTGTTTGATGCCGAATTTATCAAAGATCACCTTTGCCATTGGTGCCAGGCAGTTAGTTGTGCAGCTGGCGTTGGAAACGATCTGCATATCGCTGGTGTATTTATCATGGTTAACGCCCATTACGAATGTCGGAGTGTCATCCTTTGCCGGGGCTGACATGATGACTTTTTTAGCGCCTGCGGCAATGTGATCCATAGCTTTTTCTGCTGTCAGATAAGCTCCTGTTCCTTCAATGATGTATTCTGCACCGTAGTCTGCCCACGGAATATCTTTAGCTTCACCTTCACTGAGAACAGGTATCTTCTTTCCGTCGATCACCAGTCCATCTTCGTAGATGTCCAGTTCAGCCGGAAATCTTCCGAATGTGGAATCATATTTGAGCATATATTTCATATACTCCAGGTTTGCGTTACGTTTGTTGATCGCTACGATGTCGACATCCGGATCACCGACTGCTGCGCGGATAACGACTCTGCTGATTCTTCCGAAACCACTGATACCAACTTTTACTGCCATTTT
>CADCRD010000060.1 GCA_902803725.1 uncultured Eubacteriales bacterium | reverse complement strand
TACTTCCGGAGTGATCATTACTGAGGAAGCGAACTTTTCACCGGCATGTACTACTCTGTGTCCTACAGCACCCAGTTCACTCATGTCTTTCAGTACACCGTGATCAGGATCTACGATAGCATCCAGAACCTGTTTGATAGCTTCTTTGTGGCTTTCCATCGGAACTTCGTTCACCCATTTTTCCTCACCTGTCTTTTCGTGAGTGATGACTGAACCTTCCATACCGATTCTTTCTACCAGACCTTTTGCCATGAGGATCTCTCCATCCATGTTCAGTACCTGGTATTTCAGCGAGGAACTGCCACAGTTGATTACAAGAATTTTCATTTGCATTTTCTCCTTTTGCTGTAAAATACGTTTTCCTCATCGATCAGCCGGCATACCTTTCAGGACATAAACCTGACATAAAAATATGACGTTACACCATCAGATATGACATCTGACCGAACCTATCTAAATTATAGTATTATTACGCCTAATATTCAACGCTTTTTTAGCCCTTTTGCCTCTTTTGTCCCGCAAATTTACCGTATTTTACCATGCGATTTTAAAATCATATGTTCACATGAAACGGCCTTTTTACATAATCACTGTATTTATACAGATCCCTGCCGAAAAGCAGATTGTATAAATCTGCGGCCTTGATATCATATTTTGCAATTTCAGGAAACCCGGCGTTTTTATTGATATTGGTAATAACAGGTATTGCACTCACCTCTGCACTCTTTTTTAGAAGAAAAGCACCCTTTTCATTGAATGCCAGCACACGGGTATAAATGTCCACGCTCTTTGAACCGATCATATTTGACGATATACAGTCACATTTTTTCAGACCTGCAAGAACATGCAGCAGCAGACGATCGATTTTCGTCCTTGTGTAGCGCTTTGATTTCAGCGCATCAGCAAAGCTTTCATAGTCCGCATGCATTCTGATCTCTTTTTTGATCCTGTTTTCCATTCCCTCATCCATGCCGCGGATCTGTCTGAGCTCCTCTTTTTCATATGACAGGATCACCATTCTGAGCAAATCAAAATATTTTCTTTTCAAGGCGGAGGTCACACCCGGGCCATACGCCGCAAAGAGCGCTTCGCAGGAATCATCCGGAACAAAAGGTCTTATCTGATCAATTCCCCCTTCTGCCACTGCGTTTCGGACCGCCTTTGCAGACACTGCTGCCGCCGGATCTGCGTTTCTGATCATTTCAACACTGCCGGTATGTTCTGCTTCCAAAGCGGAGTCAATATCCATCTCTGACGGGAGCTTTGCACTGGAATATGAACCTTGCCTCTTTATCACAACAGGTGTCATGGTACGTACATATTTAAGATATTCAACTGCGAGAATATCATTTGGAGTCATAAGCAAGCTGCCGGAATCATTTCCCAGGCATTCTTCAACAGCTATCTGCCTTGCAGCAGGAAAAGAAAGCCCCCTGTCAAGATGCCTTTTCAGATGCTGTTTGAATGCCGGTGATTCATTTTTCAGAAAGCATGCAATTTGCTCCAGCTTATCGATATCAGCTGATTCGCTCCCGAATGAGACAGCATCGACTATGCCCAGACCCTCCAGTATCTCAATTCCGCCATACGCAAAGTCCGGCGCACTTCCGGTCGCATATACGAACGGCATCTCAAGGACAAGATCAGCACCGTTAAGAACAGCTATCCTGCTGCGCTCCCATTTGTCAATTATCGCCGGTTCGCCCCGCTGTGTGAAATTTCCGCTCATTACTGCAATTACAAAATCGGCCTTACTTATCTCTTTCGTCTTTTGAAGATGATAAATATGGCCGTTATGCATCGGATTATATTCAGCTATGATTCCCGCAACTCTCATTTTTGTCTATATAATACAAAGTGCCTGTAATGGATCCGGCAACTTGCCCGATCAGCGCTGTTACTCATCGTAATCGTCCGAATATGACTGCTCAATTCCCGGAGAAGGATCTTTCGGGCGCTCTACAAGTGATACGCCATCCATATTCATTGTTGTTTTATATGCCATTTCTTTGATTTCTTCCCTGTTGGATGCGAGGGTTTCGTTCACGCCATTGAATGAATTTTCAAGATCTTCGAACAGATCCTTAAAGTACACCTGTCTCATCTTGTCCAGTTTTTCCTGGAAATCGAAAAGTATTCCGTCCACATAGTCGTATGTGCTCATCTTGAGCTGTCTGCTGTTTTCTTCGGTTGCAGCCATGAGATCCTCTGAACGTGAACGAGCCTTTGACATGATCTCATCTTTGGCAACAAGAGCCTCTGCCTGGTTCTGAGCGTCTCTGACGATAGTCTCATATTCATTTCTGGCCTCATCGAGGATCCTGTCTCTTTCGTTCTTTATCCACTGTGCCTGCTGGATCTCATCAGGCAGTGCAGCCTTGATATCGTTTACTATCTCCAGCAGTTCGTTAGAGTCGACCATTATTTTCCCCGTCAGAGGAAATCCTGACGCTGTATCAACTATATCTTCAATTTCTGCCAGCAGTTCCAAAACTCTCATTATTCAACCTCCATTATTATTAATGTTTTGCCGTTTTGCTTTTTAATGAATCCTCCGAAAAAATGTATTGTTGTCTTATTTTTTTAACATTAGATTATTACAACAATCCTGCCATTATTCAGCTGTTTTCATTTACCTTCCGGTCATCCTCTTTCAGTTTTCCGGTTTTCTGTCATGAAGCTTTCCTCTTGATCAGGATCCGCTTTATTCGTTAATGCCGTATTTTTCCTTCATTGCGCGCAGCACTGCCTCAGGCACCAGACCTTCGATACTTCCGCCCAGGCTGCATACTTCTTTCGCAATGCTGGAACTGACAAACGAATATCTCGGGTCAGTCATCAGAAAAACTGTTTCTACCTTTTCTTTGTAGAGTCTGGCATTCATCTGAGCCATCGAAATCTCATATTCAAAATCAGTTCCGCCTCTCAGCCCCCTGACTACCATATTGAAATCATTCTTGTTCACGTAATCTGCCAAAAGCCCCGTAAAGGCCGAAACAGTTACATTTTCAAGGTCTTTACACTCATTCTGTATCAGAGCTATTCTCTCTTCAGGCTCAAATAAAGGATTTTTCTGTGGATTGTAAATAACACCTACGACCAAATGCTCACAGATCTTGGACGCTCTTTTGATAAGATCAAGATGTCCGTATGTCAGAGGATCGAACGACCCTGCGAATAATGCTTTTTTCATTCTTGTCTTTCCCTTTCAGTTTCAGATAAATAATTATAACATAAAAGAAATAAAAGAACACCAACAAATTCAATATGCACAGCACGCCGCAAAACGGATATCAAATGTGATTTGACTGCCTGGAACAAATCCGGCCGAATGCACTCACCGGTATAATGAAAGAACGACTTTACCGTAATTCCTTTCTTTGACTTTTTCAAAACCGGCAACCTCATCATCGAGTTCCTGCCGGCTTCTGTGCTCACAGACGATTATTCCGCCTTCTGCCAGCAGATCAAGTTCTTTGATCATCAACATGGCATCTTCCCAGAGGTCTTTGTTGTATGGAGGATCCAGAAAGAAAATGTTTACTCTCTCTCCGATCAGAGAAAGTGTTTTCTTAAAATCTCCGTGTATGACGACAGAGTAATCCTCTGCTCTGCACATTTCAATATTATCTTTGATCAGTTTTATGCTTTCGCCTGAATGGTCGCCGAAATAGCATTTGTCAGCGCCTCTTGAGAGAGCTTCGAGCCCCAGATTGCCCGTGCCCGAAAACAGATCACATACGACTGCTCCGTCGATTTCCTCCCCAAGGATGGAAAACAGCGCTTCCTTAACTTTATCTGATGTTGGTCTTATTCTGTGATCCGCCGGCGTATACAGCCTTCGCCCTTTGTAATCACCCGCAATTATTCTCATTATAGTCTCCCTTTTATTCTTATTATATTATTAAGCTTTCCCTACTGTCGTTGTGCCC
>CADCRD010000059.1 GCA_902803725.1 uncultured Eubacteriales bacterium | reverse complement strand
GGGTTATATGAATAAAAAGATATTATCACTGTTCTTAATATTCACCATGCTGTTTACTATACTGGGTGTGTCTGCGCCTGATGCAGAGGCAAAGAGCAGAAAAACGAATAAATACAAATGGTCAGAGAAACTGGCTCCGAATTATGTCGTTAAGATTGGTGAGGCGAAGGTCAAGGCAAAGCCAAAGAGAGGAAAGATAAAATACTCAAAACTCGACAAGTTCGGAAGGACCAGAAGAGTCCGGGGAAATATCACTTACAAGATGGTAAAAAGATCTGCCGGATGGAGAGCTGAGTTTGCTGCAAATTCTGATCCTTCCGGATGGGGTGAAAACAAGATAGTGAAGATAAAACTCTATAACGGCAGACAGTACAAAGGCTATCTTTGGAATCGCAGTCACCTGATCGCGGACAGTCTTGGCGGAAAAGCGATCCGCAAGAATCTGATCACCGGCACGAGAACGCAGAATGTCGGTGCCAATGACGGCAGAGGCGGGATGGCTTATACCGAAAGAAAGGTCGTTAACTATCTTTACAAACATCATAAAGTAAGCGTTTACTATTCGGCTGATCCGATCTACAGGGGAAAGGAAATCGTTCCCAGATCGGTCATCGTTGATGTGAGATCCTCAGATAAAAAGCTTAATGAGAGAGTGATCGTCTACAATGCCGCCAAGGGATTTAAAATCAATTACAGAAAAGGGATGGCTAAACAAAAAGAAGCAAGTGAGACACAAAGTCCCGCGTCAAACAGTGAAGACCAGAGTACAGTATATGTGACAAGGAGCGGTAAAAGATACCATCTGAGCCGCGAATGCTCCGGGCTGGTAAATGCAGCAGCGATCTACGAGACGACTAAAGCAGAAGCAATCGCAAGAGGCAAGACACTTTGCCAGATATGCGAAGGAAACCAATAGAGTTGCATTCAATCCAATGTGTCACGGGGACGGTTCTTCTGTCAACTTTTCTCCCATCTTAGAATTGTGCTACGCCTGGTGCAAAAAATACATATCGAATTATTGTCAGGTACGGCTTAATTTTTTGCCGATCCGTTTTCAAATTGTGAGGGTTATGTTTATATAAGCAATTTGTCAAACGAAGCAGATGCTTTAAAACCAAATAATTACAGGAAATCATTGACATTAATCACCGCCACTACTATTATGATTATTACAAATAAATGGTAATGCTAGAATGAACCCAAAAGGCGGGATGACAATGATGAACAAATCCATTTACAGCAACAACAATAATTTCAAGCCTTATGACAAACTCAGTTTTACAGATGATTTCATGTTCTGCAAGATCCTTGAAAACAATCCTGATGTTTGTGAAGAACTGCTGACCCTGATCCTTGGGCAGAAGATCCACCTGATCAATATCCACAAACAAGAAACTATTCAAGTAACCTCCGACAGTCATGGTGTCAGATTCGATGTTTATGCAGGCGATGACAAAGACCGCGTAATTGACATTGAAATGCAGGCGTCGCATGAACCCTACATAGAAAAGAGAAGCCGATATTATCAAAGCATCATCGACATGCAGGATCTTGAAAAAGGTGATGAATACGACGAACTCAGCGACAGTTATGTGATTTTTATTTGCACTTATGATCCCTTAGGTCATGATCTGCCAAAGTATACATTCAAAAATATCTGCATTGAGGATCGGAGCATAATTCTGGATGATGGAACGACGAGATTATTCCTTAATGCCGCAAGTGGTAAAGTCGAGCTGTCCCTTGAATTAGCAGCGCTCTTCAAGTATATTATTCATAGAGAGGTAACTGATCCGTTCACGAAAAAACTTGATGATCTGGTAAGCGAAGCCAGAACACGTGAGGAATGGAGGGATGAATATATGTGGCACAAAGAAGCATACGAGACAGACCTCAAGAGAAAAGCTTATGCCGAAGGGCACGAACAGGGTGTCGCGCAAGGCATCGACCTGAAAGATCTCCTGTTTACATTAATGGAATCTGATGGCAGGCTGAACGAGTACTCAAAATCAGTTAAGGACAAGCAATTATTTGACAACCTGCTAATCGAATACGGCTTGAAAAAAGATTAGTCCCTCAAATATTTGCAAGGGTGTCACGGGGAAGGTTCTTCTGTCACATTATATCGACATATCATCCGCATGCGATATGATTGGAAAAACAGCCGAAGAATACCAATCAGTAATCATACACATCAACCAACAGGATCAACAGAGCTGATGCCATCGCACCGGCTCTTGTTTTTTCTGTAAGTAAAAAGCCCACGCAAAAGTGCGGACTCAACTACAACAATCACTGTTCGCACTCAAAAAATCCATATTCATAGAAATAGTAATCATATTAAAGAACCTGTCTAAAAGAACCTATCGAGGGGTGTTTTTGGGACACTT
>CADCRD010000058.1 GCA_902803725.1 uncultured Eubacteriales bacterium | reverse complement strand
GCTTTTACAATTCCTTTTTTGTTTACTGATATTACAGAAGGTTTTGAAGAGCGAAAAACAACGCCCCTTTTTGCAGCCCATCGTGAATCAAATCTGATTCTGATTTTAAAACGGCTGCCTTTCTTAATGTTTTTTTTCAAAGACGATTTAACAATATGAAAAGATGAGCCCCTGCCGCTGTGCTTTGCAGCATTTACAGTATCGGGTACAGTCAAAGAAAAAAACAATGTAAAACATAATATCAATAAAGGGATACATTTTTTCATAATGAGAAATTATACCATTTATTGATAATATGTTAACTTGTTTTTCCTGTCTTCACATAATCATCAATTATCTGATATTTCAAACAGCATCTAATTCGATTTCTCTTCTATTTTGCGTATCATATTTGTGATGGCATTGTTTTCTTCGTGAGTGATTCCTGCAATTTCAAGATTATCTGATGATCTGATTTCTCTGAGGATAGATTGTATGAGGTATCTGAATCCATTCCCTTCAAAATTTGAACTATAATGTTTCAGTTTGCTGTCATGATAATCGAGAATACTGAAATAACCCACACGCCACCAGTCATCTGGTATCTTTATTTCACCAGTGGTTCCGTATATTGTCATGCCGCACTCAATATCCACATCTTCACTGACTTCTGCCGTGGCTATCGCATTTTCATATTCGAACGTTAAAAGGCCGTATCTTATATCTCCATTTTCTTTTTTTACGATGCTTACATGCGAATCTGTATAATTATAACCGGCTATCTTCATGATCGCACAAATGGGAACATAAGCCATGTCGATAAACGGAATATGATTATCTTCATCAAACATCTTCTTTGAAACAGAACATTTCACACTGACGATATCTCCAATAACATTCCCTCTTGCCATCCACAGCAACTGTCCGAAGACTCCCAGGTGCAACATCGGAACATCCTCAAAGAACACAACACCATTTTCCTGAGCGAGCTTTTTTATATATTTTTCTTTTTCAAGTTCAATGGTGTATGGTACTTCGCAGATAACATGTTTTGCTTTTTTCAGTGCACGTTCTATATAATTCAGCCTTGAGCTGAAATTCGACTTTATGTATACAATATCGATACTGTCCAAAAAATCATCATAATCGTCAAAGCCTTTATATAACTCGTATTTTTCGCAAAAAGCATCTGCAGTTTCCCGGTTTTCTGAGAATACGCTTTCAACATGGATCCCGCTGACTCTGGGGCTCTCTGAAACTACTTCCTTATCATTGATATCATCTGTTACGATACCGAGTTTGTATATGGTCAGCTTTTCTTCGCGCAGCTGAGTACTGGAAATATCCTTTGTCCTCTCCAGATATTTGATCTCACAATATTTTTTCAGATGATCAAATTTGCCCTTCCAGTCCGATCCGATCACAAGAACATCAACATGATATTTCAAAATGTCAGGTATCTTTTGCCCGAGATATTCTTCTACAATTATTTTATCTGCAAAACCTGTTGCTTTGACATTTTCTATCCTTGTAGCAAGAGAATCCTGCACAGAAAGCTTACCCCTTTCTGCATCATATGATTCTCCTGTTACGCCAACGATAAGATAGTCGCCTTCTTCTTTTGCCCTTTTAAGAATGTTATAATGACCTTTATGAAATAAATCAAATGTTCCGTATGTTATTACTGTTCTCAAAATTAACCTCCGTAATGACTCTGATTATTTATCACATTTTTGGAGTGATGCGACAAATTTCTCCATAATGTCTTTTGTTCCGGTGGTGACCCGAATATAATTTTTGTATTTTTCATCTGTATAATGTTTTACAAGAATTTTTTCTTCGTTTTTAAGTCTGTCCGTTACATCGGCTGCATCCTTTTTCGTTTTGACAAACACAAAGTTACCACCCATGGCATTCACAAAATAACCTTCTTTTCTGAGTGTATCAATCAGATATTCCTTTCCCTCTGTCTGCTTTGCAACCATATCCTCGACCATTCCGTCAGACGATATGATCCTGTCTGCAAATCTGATGCCGAAAGCATTCACATTGTGCGGCGTGCAAAGTTTCTGCACAAGCTGGACGTATTCTTTTTTCCCCACAGCATAACCAAGACGGCATCCCGCAAGAGAAAACAATTTTGAAAAAGTTCTCGTCAGTATAACATGATCGTAAGAGATGGCCATATCGATAAAAGTAGAAGGAGCAAAATATAAATAAGCCTCATCAATAAGAACAAACGCTTCGTGTTTTTGTGCGCATTCAATAATGCTCTTTACTTCTTCATCGGTATAAACATCCCCAACAGGATTGTTTGGATTAAGTATTATAACCAGCTGTGTTTCATCCGAAATTGCATCAATTATATCTGAGACACTGGATGTAAAGCCATCTCTGTAAGGAACCTTTTTGTGTTTCCTGCCATACATTTTTGCATACACAGCATACATAGCATAAGAAGGATCTACAGATATGATCTCGCCTCCCGGACTGGTAAATGCCTCTATGATGTGGCGTATAGCTTCTGCTGAACCATTCGTCAGAACAATTTCGTCTCTTGTTATTCCCAGTTCAGCAGCCAGCTTTCTCTGAAATGGTTCTGTTTCAGGATATTTTGCTACAAATTCAGAGTCTACATCTTTCAATACATCATCAATGAATTCTTTTGGAAGACCGCCGGGGTTTTCATTAAGATCAAGTCTCAGAAAACCTTCTCTGAGATTCTGGTCGAAGATTCGATTAAGTTCAACTACATCCTGATTTACATAAAACATATTAACCTCCTAGTTGTTATTGTTTTCTACTATCGATATATCCAGCGGAGCCAGATTCTCAGCCGCAATATTCTTTCTCATGATCGAAGCAAGTTTTCCCTCACCATTGTTTTCGAGCATTGCAAGGTATACTTCAGCTATATCACTGTCAAAACAGATGCCCATTTTTCTGTTTTCAAAAAACCTTGCTTTGACATCATAATTATACAGCAATTGTTGCAGTTGTTCAAAATCTCCTTTTTCAAATAAAGCCATTATCTCATCTTTACGAGGAATCAATTCCTGAGCAAGCACGATTCTTGCATCGGTCCTTTTCATGATATTAAATGATTCGGTATTCTGTCTTTCGCCTTTTCTTATAGAATAGGTATACTGCAGTGACTTATTCATATCGTTTATTATGGAACTGTCGCTGTCAGCAAGACCCAGGGTATCAACAGTAGTTTTCAGATCATTTTCGGTGTCAACAATAAAATGAATTTTAAATTCTTCAGGTCTTAATTTGATCTCATCCAGCATGTACTTGTTATATGCTCTCGACATATAACCAATCTTATTTTTTACACACCTGAAAGCAGTTCCGTAAATGTTCACATCTGTATACTCTTCAAACAGATCTGTGGGAATATAATATCTGGCTTGTTGTCTGAGCCTGTTATAACTCAGATAATACTCTCCTTTTCCGTTGGTTCCATCTTTCAGCTGCCTGTCAAATACTGAATTTTTGAATTTTTGCCTGCCTTTTATCGAAATATATTTTTTTATAGCGTTTTTTGAAATTGTTACGGCTTTCATATTTGTCCTCAGAGGTGTGGCTTCCATAAATTCTGAGATCTCAAAAAGCCTTGTTTTCAATGCGCCTGCTTTTGTTTTCCCTCTCCTTTTCAATATGTGAATATTTACATGTATAAATGTTCTTTCGTTTGTGAACAGATTTATATAAGTAGTTCTCGTATCACAGAAATAGATATTATGCCTCAGATGATCAGCGTCGTTTTTCTGATATCTGATCTGATAATCACCTGCAAGATCTTTCGTAACTTCAATAAATTTCAATGCGTTTTCCGGTGTCATCATAAGGTTTGGAGGCGTTATCTCTGATGAAAAAACTCCATACTTTATACCATATAAGAATGTCCTGCCCTCAAGGGAATACTCGATGTTGTTTTCGCGGCAGATTCTGTCGGTTTCTTTCAGCAGTTCAAACATCTTATCCCCTGTTTTAGTTTTCGGACATGTATTAACAGTCTTATCATACTTTATTGCATATGATGGCGCTATATCAGGATCAAATCTTTCTTCGATTTCTTTGAGTATCAAGCCGTTTCTTGAGGACTGGTACACTTTAAGGCAGAGCGCTTTCGCCTTATCAAAGTCTTTTTTTCTGTAATATGAATCAGCAAGAAGCTTGAGTGCATCTGTCTGACCTTCATTTTCGCTGACGAATTTTTCTATTTGTTCTGTTGTCATAGCAGGATCATTTCTTTCGAATAAAATCGTATTCTTAATGAACTGCAGTAAAAACATCTTTTCATATAGCCATTCGTCTGTTTCGTCCAGGCCTTTCAACGCATCATCATACATTCCTGTATTGAATGATTTTAAAATGAAAAACACTTTATGAGCAAGACCGAATACGTCATCAAGTTTGTATTCACTTTTAAATCCTGCGTTCATAAAACGATCCATAACGAAAACTGTTTTGAGATCGCCTTTTATCAGCAGAGTGTAAATCAAATAGCGGAAAAGCTCATCATCAAGAGGGATGATCTTTGGATTATAAAATCTGTACAGATGCGAATGCCTTTGAGCCCCAATAAATCTCAGTGAAAGCTGCACATATAAATAATCATCAAAAATAGACAGTATCCTGTCATATTCCCCTCTTTCAAACATTTCTTTAACAGAAATGCCTTCTGCCTCGATTTTCTTCAGAAGTTTACGACGAACAAATTCCGACTGGACATCGACCTCATAATCTGAAAAATCGATCTGTAGTTTTCTTCGTTTCAACATCA
The DNA here is from genome assembly GCA_902803725.1 of uncultured Eubacteriales bacterium. Lineage (GTDB taxonomy): Bacteria > Bacillota > Clostridia > Peptostreptococcales > Anaerovoracaceae > UBA3738. The sequence continues at coordinate 2,865 of CADCRD010000058.1, read as the reverse complement.
GAAGTTTTCTGTTGAAGAGTTCATCAGCTGTTTTTTTAATATCAAGATACTGAACAGCGTCATCCATATAACTCTTGTATGGCATATCATAATTGGTGACCGAAACATGCCCTTCATCTTCAACAAAAGCCGGAACCTGATACCAGTCAGGGCCATACAGCATTACGAGATAATCATACCATTGTTCCGGCATCGGAAGGCTGTATCCCTCATATTCCATGTAAACCGGATTTCCCATCATTTTTTTTGGGAATATATGCGGTACAGTTCCCCATCTGAGCATGTAGTATTCAGCCTGTTCCTCCGGATAAGTGAAGATCATATCTTCAAGTTCCTTTACAGCAGCAGCTTTTCCTTCATGTATGATCTTCTTATGATAGTCCTGATAGACATCAAGGTAGTCACGATCATTTCTGTTGGAAAAACCGTAAAAAGGCATCACAACATCAGAATAAACATTCAGATAATTTCTTTGTTTCCTCTGTAGTTCCGGATCTGATGGAATGGGATCAAGAATGAATATATCAATCACAACACCGGCCGCGCAGTTGTTCAGTATATCGAATCTGGCAATATTAGTTGTCGTTATATCAATATACCTTGGGATAGTTCCCGGATAATCAGGGTTATCCTCAATACACTCGAGAACTCTGTTTTCAGGTCGTTCAGTTTTGAACGCTTCACGAAAACGCATAAATTCATCACGTGTCATGTACAGGTCGGCATCATCATCCCATGGTATAAAGCCATTATGACGAGCTGCTCCGATAACGGTACCGCCGGCAGCATAATACGTTATGCCGTATTTGCGGCATATCTGATCGATCTCGATCAGCATGTCCATAAGTATTCTGTGTATTTTTTTCATGATCAATCCCTGCGAATGATTCTTGCATTATAGCCTATGAATTTAAAACCGAGTTTTTTATGAACGCTTATCGTTTTCTCATTCGTTGTAATGAGAAATGCAAGACCGGTTTTTCCTTCTCTTCTGACAAGATTCCACGTACTTGCTGTTATGGATGATCCAAGCCCTTTGCCTCTCATTGAAGGATCAGTTACCAGACCTCCTATTACAGCGAGTTCGTCCGTTTCAGCATTTGTTGCATTCGTTGCTATGAGCTTGCCTTCGTCATCACGTATTACGAACATACGACCAAATCCGTCCTTGAATCTTCTTGTAAGATCACTGACAAGTTTATCATATTCATATACATCACTGTAAATGTCTGCTTTCAGCATCAATGATGCTATATCCGGTATATCGGTTTCAACAGCCGGTTTTATATCAAAGCTTTCTCTGGCATGAAGTTCTTTGTCGGCTGTTATTATATGATTTGATTCATACAGAAAATCACCTTCAAGATGTTTTAAGATCTCATCGATATTTTCTATGCTGGAAGCGATAACCTTTGGTTTTCTTTCCTCAAGAAGAGAGATAAGCTCATCTGTGCAAAACAGTTCTTTGCTATATATATGAATGCAGTCATAATATTGATAAGCTATAGCCTTCAATTCACTGTCTTCTTCAAAAAACCACATATCCAGACCTTCGTCTGTAATTCCGCACTCTTCGATATCCATATACATATAAAAATTAAGCAGCCTGTCTTCATAAATAAAATCCAAAGCTGTCTTTATATCGCTCTCATTACAATGTTTCATTTTTATTCCTTTCTCTTTATTGTGTCTACGTATGTTGTTGCACTGATATCACTGAATTATAATACTTCAAAACATTATCATTAGTCAATAAATAATATATACAAGAAAACTTCATTATGATATTATAACCGGGATGATTAACTGATACACAAATTATAAAGAGAGGACAATCATGATTAAAATCATCAGATCTGATTTTTCTGTTAAAAAAGCCATAGTGATACTGCTTCTTATAATTACCGCGGTTTTTGTCGTTTATAACAAGAACTGTTTTTTATACCAGGTATTTGACAGAATTGACATAACGAAGAATAACCCACAGAATAATTTAACAACACAGATAAAACTGGCTGAAGGTTCAGAACTGTCCCAGCCTTTTTATGCAAAGACTGACAAAATCGAAACATTCCGGCTGTATTTCTTAAATGAATATAAATACAAAACAAATGTTAAAGTGAAAGTTTATGTTACTGACACAAATAATAAAATACTCGGAAAACCAACAACTCTCACATCGGAAAAAATTGCTCATCGAACCGGAACCCAGATTCTTGTTAACGGTAATAATGAAGATGCAAATGAAAACGGTATTCTGACAATCAAGAAGGATACTAAACAGCTTAATGATGTTGCCATTGTCAAAGGAAAAACATATTTTCTTCATGTAAAAGTGGAACATCTTGACACTGGCGATGATTTTGGGATATTTCTGTCAAAACCGGGCAAAATGGCTGCTAAGGACAGTGTGATCATTGACGGGAATAAGAAATCAGGACATAAGCTTCTCTATTCGGCCACATATTATCGTATGTCATACAAACTGATGGCAGTCTTTTTGTTCCTTATTCTTCTGACGATCCTCTTTGTTCTGATACCATTAAGCAGAATCGAAGAAAAACTCAAAAAGAATCATCCGAAAGCTGATCTGAACAAATTATTGTTACGACTTATGTTTATCGCTACTCCTCTTTTCATATACTATGATCTTTCAAAAATTGCTTCTTACTCCACAAAGTCATTTATAATTCAGCTGATTTCAATAAAAGGTGCACTTAATCTGCTTATGATCGGTATGGTATGGTGGCTGATATATGCATTGTGCAACAGAATAAGATCAACGATAATCGCATCAACAGTTTTGGGCTTTATTTTTGGATTAGCGAATTACCTGCTGATACTTTTCAGAAATTCTCCTCTTCT
>CADCRD010000057.1 GCA_902803725.1 uncultured Eubacteriales bacterium | reverse complement strand
GTTGCTCGCAAAATGGATGCATATGTCGCTGACAGTGACATGCTTGCCCTGAACTGTCTCAAGATAAGCAAGCAAAGTGTCGCGTTGCTTTGTTTTGTATGATGTTTTCCTGCTGCCCCTTTCTGAAGCCATTTTGAAAATTCCTTTCTTTATGGTGCAGTACTGTAAATATGCGTTTTCGTAAACCTGAAATCGAAAACCGTTTTCAATTTTAACATATGGCAGTGGCAGAGTCAATCTTTCTTGAGTTAGAAGTATTGAATTGTGTGGAAGATCGGGATCATTGTAAAGTGCTCAGAGTATTGTCAGTTTTCTGATGATCGTTTCAGCAATGAACCTGTAGCCTGCCTTTGTAGGATGAACGCCGTCGTGATATCTGCCATAATCCTGATATGCTTTCTGGATATCTATGAATGTGATATCGGCATTGGGAGCATGGCGAAATCCGGAGACCAGATTTTTAAGCAGGCCGGCATAAGTTTTAAGATCTTCGTTGACTTTTTCATAGGGCACCCCCGGCATCCAGAATCCGGAGGCCTGTTCAGGGTTCGTAAGCGGCGGGCTGCAGATGTATATTTGTCGGATCCCGCACTCAGCTGAAAGGGCACACATGGTCTCCACATCAGAGCACACGTCTCCGGGGCCGGACATTCCCAGCATGAAATCATTCGAACCGCAGGAGATCAGAACGGCATCGAAATATGAAGACCGGTGATTTCCGATTTTCGTTTTAAGATAATACGCAGCATCTGCAGCCGTTATTCCGTTAATGCCTATATTGCGCACTTCGATCCCCGTCTCGTCTGCGATTATCGAGGGGAAACTAAAGCTGCGCGGAAAAGGAAATCCGTTTACCAGACTGTCACCGCAGCAAAGAAGTTTCATATTCTCCTCCGTACTATTGCATCCCCGGGCAGCGAAAATACTGCCTGAAGGCACTATTGTCTTAAACCAAAAAGAATTATCTTTTGAAATATGCGTCGAATCCGTCAGCTATCCCTTTGACCATCTTTTTCTGGAACGATGCTTTCAGCATCTTGCGTTCTTCACGCGGATTACTGAAAAAGCCCATCTCGATTAGTGTAGTCGGTACTTTCGCCCAGTTGCAGCCTGTAAGGTCGTTGCGTGATACCAGACCGCGGTTTTTCATTTTCGTCGCTTTGCAGTATTTTTTCAATATGCATCTGGAAAGTCTGGTGTTCTTTTTTGCAACTTTTTTTGAGATGTAACTGTTTGTTTTGCTGCGGTACTGAATGCTGGCGCCGCTGGCTGATGAGCCGAAAGAGTCACAGTGAAGTCTGATGCACGCGGCGGCTTTTTTCTTGTTGATTTTGAGAGCCCGCTCTCTGTTGCTGAATTTCACCGCGTTTTTTGTACGTGTCATGTAGACTCTGTACCCTCTTTTTTCAAGTTCCTTTTTGAGTTTTTTTGCGATCTTCAGTGTATATTTGTATTCGGGCATACCGGTCGATGCACCTGAACATCCGCTGGTATTGCGGATCTTTCTGCCATTTTTGTCCGGATCTGCTTTTTCCATCCTGCCGTCTTCATATTTCTGATGACCTGCATCAACGGCGATCAGCGGTCCCTTTTTTTCCGTTTTGACTGAATCCGTTTTCACAGCGGCTGATGCTGTGGGTGTCGTCTGTGCAGTGCTGATCTGAGTCATCAGGCAAGCTGAAGATGTCATGACCACAGACAGGATCAGAAATGCTGTTAAACAGCGCAGCAGCAAATGTTGTCTCATATATTCCTCCTGATTTCATCTGAAAATCATATTAACATGTTAAGAAGATATGATAGATATTGTATCACAGTAATCTGAGGCGATAAAGTGAAAAAGCCACCTGAAGAGAGCGGGGTGAAGAGTCAACAAGGGGTTTTAATTACCGAATATTTGAGGTATAATAGCGAATGTATATCCATAAGGGAGGGATAAACAGAAAATGGATGCTCACATTATGACGGCAGCCATTGCCATCATCGTGCTGGTAGTCATGAGCGCTTACTTTTCCGCAACGGAGACTGCCTTCACATCACTGAACAGAATAAAGATAAAAAACATGGCCCAGGACGGAGACAAAAGGGCACAGCGCGTACTAAGGCTTTCCGAAAACTACGACAGTCTGCTTTCCAGTATCCTGATAGGTAATAATATAGTCAATATTCTGATGACTGCTATTGCTACAGCACTGTTCATTGAATTGTACGGCAGCAGGGGGACAACGATCGCTACCATAGTGATCACAGTGGTGGTACTGGTGTTCGGCGAGATCAGCCCGAAGTCGCTGGCAAAAGAATCGGCGGAGAGTTTTTCGATGTTCTCGGCACCGATAATAAAGATATGTATCGTTATCCTGACACCTCTCAACTTTATCTTCTCCGGATGGAAAAAACTGCTTAACCGTGTGTTTCACACCGGGCAGAGCCGCGGGATGACCGAAGATGAACTGATCACCATAGTAGAAGAAGCAACGGCTGAAGGAGATATCGAGGAAGATCAGAGCGAACTGATACAAAATGCCATCGAATTCAACGAGCTGGAGGCAGGTGAAGTCATGACACCGCGCGTGGACATCATGGCCATCGATATTGAAATGTCCAAGGAAGAGGCTTCAGAGCTCTTCAGAAAAACCGGATTTTCAAGAATGCCTGTGTTCGAAGATGACCTTGACCACATCATCGGAGTGCTGAATCACAAAGATTTTCATAATTATGTGATCGGGACGGAAAAGGAGATGTCGGACTTTGTCAAGCCGGTCGTCTTCGTTGCCGAGACTATGAAGATAGCAGATCTTCTCAAAAGAATGCAGTCAATGAAGACCCATATCGCAATAATCGTTGATGAGTATGGCGGCACCGAGGGTCTTGTTACCATGGAGGATATCATCGAAGAGCTCGTGGGCGAGATCTATGATGAACATGATGCCATCATGAGTCAGGAAGTGACCGAGCTGCAAAACGGCAGTTACCGCGTCATGGGAAGCGCTCAGATCTC
>CADCRD010000056.1 GCA_902803725.1 uncultured Eubacteriales bacterium | reverse complement strand
TGTCTTTCCGTTCCGGGACTCATAGGAAAAGTAAAGCGTCCGCTGAGTATCAAGGTAAATGCTCTTGACAGAGACGGCATCATGCAGCAGTATACTTTTACAGATTTCGAAGCTGTAGTGGCCAGCCATGAGATAGATCATCTTGACGGAATACTCTATACATCAAAGGCAACAGATATTCATGAACCGCAGCCGGGTGAAATGGCAGAGCCGGACGGCGATGCGGCCGCAGAGAGTGAAGATACAAAATAGAATATCCTGATAGCGAAAATACGAAAAAAGGAAAAACATATGAAAACTATTTTTATGGGAACTCCGGATTTTGCAGCTGTTTCATTAAAAGCTCTAAAAGAGGCGGGACATGATGTGATGTGCGCAGTGTGCCAGCCGGATGCTGCAAAAGACAGAGGGAAAAAAATAAAATATCCGCCGGTCAAAGAGACAGCCATTGCCTGTGACATTAAGGTGCTGCAGCCCGATAAAGTCAGAAATGAGGACTTCATAAAAGCCATTAAAGAAATGGATCCGGATATAATCGTTGTTGCTGCTTATGGAAAGATCCTTCCAAAGGAGATACTTCAGATCCCGAAGTTCGGGTGCATAAACGTTCATGCCTCACTGCTTCCCAGGTACAGAGGCTCTGCGCCGATCCAGCATGCGATACTGGAAGGTGAAGAAGTCACGGGAGTAACAATAATGCAGATGGCAGAGGGCATGGACACGGGTGATATGATCTCAAAAGTCACAGTGCCTGTCGGCAGCAAGAATTGTGAACAGCTGCACGATGAACTGGCAGAGGCAGGAGCCGGTCTGCTGATCCGGACAATGAATGATATCGAAAACGGAAGCGCAGTGCATGAGAAACAGGATGACTCTCTTGCGACCTATGCGCCGATGATAAGAAAAAAGGACGGTTTAATAAATTTTTCAGCAAGTGCTGTTAGTATTGAAAGAAAGATAAGAGCTTTTTATCCATGGCCCGGATCTTTTACACAGCTAAACGGACAAATGTTCAAAATCTGGAAAGCAAGTGTTGAAACAGATAAGACAAACTCCGGCGGACATGTGCCCGGGACAGTCATTTCGGCAGATAATGAAGGGATCAGAGTAAGTACCGGAGAGGGGATACTGAGACTGATTGAGGTGCAGACTCCGGGTAAGAGAAGAATGACGGCAGAAGACTGGCTGAAGGGTAATAGCATTGAAATCAATACGGTTTTGGGTTAATATATAATTTAGGAGTTTTTTAGATGTATATGTTTTATGACTGGACGATGTTGCTGCTGATACCTGCCTTTCTCCTGGCAATGGGAGCGCAGGCCAAGGTAAAATCAGCATACAGCAGATATCTGAGAGTGCCTGCTCAAAGCGGAATGACGGGAGCGCAGGTGGCAAGAAGGATCCTTGATGCAAACGGATTGTTTGATGTTCCGGTCGGAATGTCGCAGGGAGAGCTTTCGGATCACTATGATCCGCGAAAAAGAGATGTCAGTCTCTCGCCTGATGTTTACGGACAGCCGACTGTAGCTTCGATAGCTATTGCAGCGCACGAGTGCGGTCATGCTGTACAGCACCAGCAGGGATATGCATTGCTGATGATAAGAAATACAATAGCAGGACCTGTCAATCTGGTCTCTATGGCCAGCTGGCCGCTGCTGATAATCGGAATAATATTGATACAGGCAGGAAATCTTTCTACAGGAAATTTGCTGTTCGATATAGGAGTTATTGCTTTTGCAGGTGTTGTGCTGTTTCATCTCGTGACACTTCCTGTGGAGCTTAACGCCAGCAGCAGAGCACTGAAAGCATTGGAAAGTGAAGGTATTGTAACAGAGCAGGAACGTATGGGAGCAAAGAAGGTGCTGTCTGCCGCAGCGCTGACGTATGTGGCAGCTCTGGCTATGGCAGTGGCACAGCTGCTGAGGATTCTGCTGATAAGAGGGAGGAACTAAATGGATAACAACAGAAGGACCGTTTATCACACACTGATGGATGTGGAAACAAAGAATGCTTATTCAAACATTGCGATAAATCACCAGATAATACTTCACAAACCAAATAATGTCCCGTTTGTGAGGGAACTGGCATATGGTGTGCTTGAAAACAAGATGCTGCTGGATTATATCATTGATGCACTGATCCCCAGAGATGTCAGCAAGCTGAAGGCTGCGGATCTTACCATACTGAGAATGGGAATATATCAGCTGGCACGTATGGATTCAGTGCCGGAGTATGCTGCAGTAAATGAAAGTGTGGTTCTCGCAAAGAAGTTCGCAAGGGGACGTGAAGGATTCATTAACGGAGTCCTGAGATCCTATATCAACGAGAAATACAATATCAAACTGCCTGACAGAGCGGATGATGAAGTGAGATATCTTTCAATAAAATATTCATACGAACCATGGATAATCAGACTCTGGCTGGAGTCATACGATACGGAATTCGTAGAATCTCTGCTCAAGGCAGGGAATGAGACACCTAGCGTGTGCATCCGGATGAACTGGCTGAAGATCATGAAACCGGATCTGATCAGAGAACTGACCGCAAGAGGTTTTGAGGTCGAAGAAGGAAAGATCGCGGCGAATGCACTTCACGTAAAAGGACAGGGCCTTCTGGATACAGCGTTTTATAAAGACGGACTTTTCTCTGTACAGGATGAGGCGTGTCAGATGGTTGCGCAGATGCTTGATCCCGCACAGGGTGATGTAATAATGGATATGTGCGCGGCTCCCGGCGGAAAGGCACTGTCGATCGCTGAACGCATGAACAACAAAGGAACTGTGATAGCTTCTGATATATACAAAAGAAGGGTAGAAATAGCAGACCGCGAAGCAAAACGACTGGGCATCAGCATCATCCGGACAAGAACATGGGATGCGACGAGAGTTGATTCTGCCATGGTGGAAAAGGCCGATAAGGTACTTTGTGATGTGCCGTGCTCGGGATTCGGAGTCATTCGCAGAAAACCTGAAATCAAATACAGAAAGAACGAAGCAGAGATCGAAGCGCTGCCTGCTAAACAGCTGGCTATTCTGAAAGCTTCAGCCAGCTATGTCAAACCGGGCGGTGTTCTGATGTACTGCACTTGCACGATAAATCCGTACGAAAATGAAAGAGTCGTGGCTGACTTCCTCAGAAAGACAAATTCATTTAAAGTAGAAGAAAGCAGACAGTTTATGCCGAATATTGACGGTACTGATGGTTTCTTTATCTGCAAGATGAGAAAAGTAAACGATATAATAAATCGTGAAATGGCAGGGCTCAGATGATTGATGCAGGATTTAAAAGCGATAAGGGAAGAGTGAGGGAACAGAACGAAGATGCGTGCCTCATTCTTCCTGTTCAGCAGGTATACGTCGTAGCAGATGGAGTGGGCGGAAATAATTCAGGAGAGTATGCCAGCAAGATGGCTGTGTCTTGTGTTGCTGATTTTATTCGCGAGAATCACCTTGCAGACGTTAAGGGAGATAATGAACTGGCCGCTCTGCTGAGAAAATGCATCAGAGAGGTCAACAGGACCATTTATCAAACCTCGATGGAATTGCCGGAGAGCAGAGGCATGGCCACTACTCTCGTTTTGTGTTTTATACGTGAAGAGCGGGCTTATTTCGTGAATATAGGTGACAGCAGAGCTTATATAAAACGTGGCAGCAGTATATTTCAGGTCACCGAGGATCACTCGTATGTCAACACACTTTTAAAACTTGGAGTGATAACGCGTGATGAAGCAAAAGATCATGCACGCGGCAATATAATTACGAGAGCTATCGGCGCAGAAGCCAGTGTTCAGGGAGATCTGTACCAGACGGATCTGGAAGACGGCGATGTGATAATTCTGTGCACCGACGGTCTTCACAATGAACTTAGTGAAGATATGATGACAAAAATAATAGAAGCAAATGCTGCAGGACCGGATTCAATGAACAAAATGGCGTCAGATCTTGTCAGTGCTGCTAATGATGCAGGCGGCAGAGATAATGTCACGGTCATATGTCTGAAGAACAGAAGGGAGGCTGCAGATGGGCAGTAAGGTTATCGTAGGCAGATACGAGCTTCTGGAGAAGATCGGCGACGGCGGCATGGCTGTTGTCTACAAGGCAAAGGACAGATTGCTCAGCAGGCTTGTTGCTGTAAAGATACTGAAACCTGAATATACGAATGATGAAAAATTTATAAATCATTTCAGAAAAGAATCTCATGCGGCAGCCAGTCTCTCACATCCGAACATCGTAAGTATTTACGATGTCGGTAAAGAGGGAAACATAAATTATATAGTGATGGAGCTGGTTGAAGGAAAACCTCTCAGCCGGATAATACGGGAGGAAGCACCGCTGAATTACAACAGGGTGATAGATTACTCAAAGCAGATCGCTTCCGGTCTTTCGGCAGCTCACAAGCACGGTATTATCCACAGAGATGTCAAACCGCATAATATCCTTGTCAATGAAGATGGGATCGCAAAGATAGCTGATTTCGGAATAGCGAAGGCGATCAGCACAACGACCATTGTTGACGGGACAAATGAAACGGTGATGGGTTCCGTACACTACTTTTCGCCGGAGCAGGCCAGAGGAGGATATGTCGACGAAAAAAGCGACATATATTCTTTGGGTATTGTAATGTATGAGATGCTGACAGGCGAGGTGCCATTTGACGGTGATAATCCTGTTACAGTAGCTTTAATGCACATAAACGATCCAGTTCTGCCCCCGTCGAAATTGGTCAGTGGTATACCTCCGGGGCTCGAACGCATAGTCATGAAGTGCACTGACAAATATCAGAGCAACAGGTTCAAGTCGGCAGAGGATGTAATAACAGCGCTGAACAATCTTGATCTTGTAAGCAGAGTAGTGGGCAATTCAATGTTCATGGCAAATGAACCGCCTGCACCTGAAAGACCTGTTTATGTTCAGCCTGCGACCAACAATATCTATGCAGAGGATGAAAGAGATACCGGCGATGAAAAAGATATCGTCCCGAAAAAGAACAAGAACTCAGTAAAGAAAAAGATCATTGTGGCAGTAATATTGCTGCTGGCAGTAATAGCCGGTCTTTTAGCCCTGGCATATTCGTTCGGTATGATAGGTCCAAGAGACATAAAGGTGCCGGACTTCAAAGGACGAACTGTTGAAGAAGCAGAAAAACTGGCTGAACAGAAAGGGCTGAAACTGGATGTTGTCGGATATGTGAAAAGCAATAAGTACGATGCCGGAGAAGTCGTTCAGCAGGACCCCGAGACCGGGTTTATGGCAAGAAAGAATCAGACAGTAGAGGTCAAGGTTTCCAAGGGTTCGGATACCGCGGTTCTTCCGAATGTGGTCGGGAAAAGTGACGAAGAAGCCACAAAACTTCTTGAAGATATGGGATACAAGGTCAGGATAAATGAGGTGACCGATCTCAAGCCTGAAGGCACAGTCGTCGGACAAAATCCCAGCGCGGGCGAGAAAGTCAAAAAGGGAGAGACCATCACACTGAAGGTCAGCAATGGCCAGGGCAAGGAAACGGTCAATGTGCCTAATCTGCTCGGCCTTTCTCAGAGTGAAGCCCAGGCCAAACTTAAAGAAGCAGGCCTTTCAGCGGGAAAAGTTGCTCAGAGTTACAGTGATACATACAGTGAAGGCAAGGTCATGGAACAGCAGTACGAAGCCGGGCAGCAGGTGGACAAAGGAACAAGTGTGAACTTTACCATCAGTAAAGGCGCTCAGAGCAAGGAAGGCAGTGTCAACATAGATGTTGACCTCAATGAAGCCCCTGGTGATGATGAAGTCGTATATATGACAGTCAGCGTAAATGATGACGATGGTCCGCACAATGCCATCAGCGACAGGAAGATGAACAGAAATGACGGAAGTATTGCAGTTAACATAAACGGTAAGGGCACAGGAACAGTTACTGTTATCCTTAACGGAACGGCAGTCAGCCGTCAGAAAGTGGATTTTTCTTCAGGTAATTAGAACTATGAAGGGAACGATAATAAAAGCACTGTCCGGGTTTTATTATGTGGATACAGGCGAAGAAATATATGCCTGCAGAGCAAGAGGAATATTCAAAAACCAGGGGATCAAACCTTATGTTGGTGATGAAGTTGACATGGAGGTAACTCACGAGCAGGACAAAGAAGGATTTATTACAGCTATCAATGAAAGGAAGAACAGTTTTATACGGCCTCCCATAGCCAATGTTCAGCAGTTTGCAGTGATAGCTTCTGCCGCGCGGCCGGATCCGAATACGGATATAATAGACAAATTTCTGGCGAATGCCGAAAAGGCCGGAACGGAAATAGTTATCTGCATCAATAAAACGGATATAGATAAGAAAGGCAACACCGAATGGCTGAAGAGCATATACTCTGATATATACAGGGTTTTCATTGTCAGCGGCAAAACAGGTGAAGGTCTTGAAGAACTGAAGAGTGTGCTTGCCGGAAAAAGAACGGCTTTTGCCGGGGCCTCCGGTGTCGGAAAATCAACGATACTGAACGGGCTGCATCCGGATGCGCCTGCCGAGACGGGCAGCGTAAGTGAAAAGACAAAAAGAGGGCGTCACACGACAAGGCATGTCGAACTCTTCAGACTGGATAACGGCGGTGAGATATATGATACGCCGGGCTTTACCTCTTTTGAGACCACAGATGCGACAGAAGAGGAACTGCAGCATCTTTTTCCTGAAATTTCAAGATTTGCGGGAAAATGCAGATTTGATAACTGCAGGCACATAGCCGAACCTGAGTGTGCCGTAAGACAGGCGCTGGACAGAGGGGACAT
>CADCRD010000055.1 GCA_902803725.1 uncultured Eubacteriales bacterium | reverse complement strand
CTGGGATGAAGACGCCTATCGAAAATACATGAAACTGTTCGGGATCGATGAGAACAAGAAACCGATCGAACTCTCAGAAGGAATGAAGATGATGTTCAATTCTATGCCCGAGCAACTAAAGCAAATATACTTTAGGTGCTGACACACGATAGCATGCGCCTTTGCTGAGATCCTCATCTTCTTAAGGCTTTGCGGCGGCTCAGTGCCATCACAAAGGCAGCAACAAGCAGTATGATCACAGCAGCAGATGAATGCGTGTCATCTCCTGTCGCAGCAGCGTTGCTCTTCTTTTTGGAGGCTTTTGACTTATTGGTCTTTTGCGGAACCTTCTTTGCTGCAGAATGCGTCACATCCTTTTCAGATTTGTACGTTTTTTCATCAACAACAGTTTCTTCTTCAGATGGATCCGGAGTATTTTTTTCGGATTTATCTAAAGATGTTTTTGGCGTTTCAGACTGAGGCTCCTCCTCCTCTGGTTTTATATATTTATTTTCTATGACAAAGCCTTCCTTGTATGAACCGGTCACGTTACTTTCAAATCCCTCAACAGGATCCTCCCTGACTTCATATTCTATTTCTTCGCCGTCGCTATACTTCTCAAGATCAGTAAACTCAGATCTCCAGTCATTATCCCGGCTCAGTTCTATGATCCTGCCTGTATCCTCTCCGTCAGCATATAGTCTGATCACGACTTTGTCCGGCCGTTTACCGTTTAGATCATCTTCATCATCCCAGATTTTTCTGACACTGACTGTTGTCTCAGGAGTATTTGTGATAACAAATCCGTCATTCTGATCTCCGGTCACTTTTGCCACATAATCTTTGACCTTTTTTTCCTTTACTGTATAGATATATTCTTTGCCGTCATTATCATATTTCGGCAGATTCGAAAATGATCCCTCCCAGTCGTCATCCTCTGAGATCGTGGTCTGACTGCATTCTTTTCCATTCTGGTACAAAATCACTGTTACACTGTCAGGCTTTTCTCGCTCATCATCATTTGTCCATTTTTTGCTGACCCTGACTTCTGTCTCAGCGAAAAGTGAAAGCTGCACTGTGTTGCTGTTGATGCCGGTTATGAAATCCACAGGCCGATCGTTGTCATCAATGGCACGCCAAAATGTCCAGCAGCCATTGTATGCCCTTGCCGTCTCGTATCCGTTTTCAGGAGCTTTCATATTGATTTCCACATATGTCAGTGACGTCTGGGGAATAACGGCAGGAGCCCCGCTTTCATCTAAATATTGAAAAGCAAGAGATTTGACCTTTTCATTATCAACATCTGAACTGTATTCCTTCCATGAATCGTCTTTATTGATTTCTCCCGGTTTTTCTTCTTCGGAATAGAACACCTTAACAATATAACCTTGCGATTCAGCAAAAGATGTATCGACACCTTTGAATTCTCCTCTCCAGGAAGGATTGCCTTCGTCCGCCTTCACGAGGTTGCCGTATTTATCTTTTTTATAATTTTCAACACTATCATATATCACGAGGTCTGTGATATTGTTCCTTCCCGTCCTTACGCGAAGCTTGTAGCTGTAATCTTCACCGATCTTTCCGGGCAGCAGCCCAGGCGAGTAATTATATTCTTTCGTTCTGACATATTTAGATACATCCTGGAATGTTGAAACGACACTGGTGATATTTTGACTTGCCTTTGCATATGCCAGGTCCTCTGAGATATTTCCATTGCCATCAATATCTCTGACATCTTCATCGTAATGCCCGTCGTCCTTGACTCCTCCTGTATCATATGTGCCGCCTGCAACCTTATCCTTGTATTTCAGATAAGCATAGTTCGTCCAGCTGCCGCCGAATTCCAAATATGAATCATATGGGATCTCATAATTGTATTTAAAGCTGATCAGATCCTTCGAGAAATAATTCGTAACGCAAACCAAAGGATCATCAGAATAATCACAAACAATATGGATCATGGTCCTTCCGGTCCCTTTGTAGTTTTCTTTGATCGTTATCTTTGTATTCTCTTTAGTCAATTCATAAAACTCATCCCGGCCCAAAAGTGTGCCGTCAAGTTTGTAGACATTCATCATATCCTGGTTTGTACCAGTACTTTCATTATTGCTTACACTTAGCGAATCCAGTATTTCCTTTTCTGACGAAGTAGTGATCATGCCTTCAGGCAGCAAGTCATAAAGGTCAAAACCATCTATTCCTTTAAGTTCACGTTTCCCCTTGTAATAATTCTGGTAAATATGATCGTTAAAGTGCCAACTGCTGTCGCTGTTCGTATTGTTTGTCATCATTTTCTCTTTGAGCGTTGTTTCACCATAAAAACACTCACGAGAACCATCCTGCTTTGGATCCGTCATTATCTTGCTGACAGAGATAAAATATTTTTCCTCAGGAACATCATAAGGAACGTAATCGAGATGATCATAAGCTCTTTGCATGTTCATTCCATATACACTCTGATCATGCTTCATTATCTCTGATTTAGTAACAGGCGTACTATAACTGGCATCTGACGGCGTATTCACAACTTTGCCATCGATCAATACCTGTACAAAATCAAAATTGAAGATCGTTCCTGACCTGCTGATGTTTTCAGCGCCATTTATAGTGATCTGATTTGAACAGCCTGATGTGCTGTAGTTTCCGCTGGTGGCCCGGACACTTTCATTGACATCCTTGATGACAAAATAGTATCCGGCAACAGCCTCATCTTTTGTGAATGAAAACGAATAAGAGTCTTTCTCATATTCAAATCCATTTCTGAGATGATAACTGTCCTGACCGGCAGAACGCACCCAAAGTTCGCATTGATAACCCTTACCTGAAAGTGAAAGGTTGTTGCCGTTCATGAGGCGCATCGAAGCCCTGTTGAAATAATATTCTTCATCGCGAAGCTGTCTGTACTTGCCATCGCTTCCTGTTATGTAAAGAAGATCGTCGCCGAACCGAACATCCATCTTTTTCCCGGTATATCTGGCAAAGGGCCACAGGTAGCTCGTAAACTTGCCTCCGGTACCAATTTTCGTATCTTCACCAATAAGTGACTCGTAGTTGATCTTTCCTTTATAAGATGACTGTGACCTTTCCCATATCATCTTGCTTATCCCGTATAAATTCCCGGGGGGATATGAAAAATCAAAATCAGCCAGTTTAACAGTCACTGATGCATCATCCAGAAGTTCATCTTCGTCACGGTCTTCGTATTTCCCATACAGTTTTCCTGTATTGACGATCGTTTTGTACCCGTCTTCTTCCTTGAAATCCTTCTTTGGATAACCAACGATATACCTGTTGATGTCCTTTAAACTGCTGTCCTTGGCAAGCGCAAAGAATTTATATGTATTGCCGGATACAGGGGCCATTTGCTCTCCGGTATCTGCATTGAAAACTTTGACTCCTTGCGGCAGTTCGTCAAGAATATACTGGTTTTGAGCTCTGATCGCACACTCACCCAAATATATCGTATCGTTGGTCGTGTTGAACGAATACCGTACCCAGATATATTCTTCTGCGTTCTCACCCAGCCCGTCAAAGCTTGAGATCCTGGCCGCATTTTTCTCTAAATGATATTTGAATCTTTTCCAGGGATGTTTGAACGTCCTCTTGTAGTGATAGGAAACTTCGTTGCTCGTCCTGACCTTCTCAAAAGAATTGCTGTCACCTTTTATATACAGGTCAGCTTTGAGCACCTTTGAAAACTCTTTAAAGCATTCATCCTTGAACCTTTCGGGGTTTTCTTCTTTCTCAGGTCTGATCTCATAAGCTATCTGGATAGACCCCTCAAGGTTCGTCCCTTCCTCAAGAGCATAAGCATTTGTGAAAGTCATGACTCCGCCCTGACTGCCCTTATAATCCCAGTCATAATTCGAATGAGAAGAATCATTTGCTCCGACTGTTATTTTAGCAGAGCAAACCGCGCTTTCCATACCATAAGAAAGATCCGGTATTCTTATCCTGAGATCTCCTTTTCCATGCTCTTTCGCAGCTGATGTGTTCCTATACGTGATCTGAACAGTGAAGGTCCGTGGTTCTCCGGCATCTGTCGTCTGCCCGAAACCGTTCTCCGGCTGTGATCCATCCCAGTCAGCTGCAGTAAGAGCAGTTTTTCCTCCATTCACTTTAGAATCATAAATGGCAAGAGAAACATCCCACTTTTCAGCGTTCTCGTTCTGCTCTTTTTCTGTTTCTTCCGGGATCGCCGGACCGGCAATAGCTTTGCCAATGTCATCAAGAGAAAAGAAAATAAATGATACTGCAACGATTACAGCAACTAACGCAATTTTTACAAGTCTTCTGTTACTCATCCCTGCTTCCTTTAATGTGTCAAAAAGAAAATATATAAGCTTTTGAATTATATCATGCAGAATATGCTTTTTCAAATCAAGCAGATACAAAGGAGGATACAAAAAAGAAGATGCAAAAAGACACTATTCTGCTTTTTGCATCCTCTGATTTTTTACCTTTCCGGCACCATGACAGTGACTGCCTCGGGAGCGACCTCAAAATCTGCCTGTGTGATATTGCCTCCCTCTTCACCGTCTATCGTCCATGCAGTATTTTGTTCAGCAGTGATACGGGCACGTTTGATCCTTCTGAATATGACATACGGGCTGTCCACTTTGTCTCTGAGAATACTGGCGGCAATACGCGGCAGTTCACTTTTGCTCTTTGGCGCGGGGATCAGGATAAGTTCAAAATATCCGTCATGAAGATTTTCGCGCTTCATTTCATTCAGTCTGAACCCGCCTACTGTAAAGGTATTGCCGATAGCTCCGAAAACGAAATCTCCCTCGATCGTTTCCTCGTCGGTTTCGATCTTCATATGGCTTTTGTCAGAAAGACTTTTCGGTGCAGCAGCAATGCCTTTGATCACATAAGCCGCATGTCCGAAGATATTTTTAAAATACTGGTTCGTTCCATAGCTGACATCTGAAAAAGCACCAAACACTGCAACATACGTCACATATCTGTCATTGAACTTTCCGATATCAAAGCTGAATCTGTCACCATAAACTGCTGTCAGAGCCGCCCTCTTTATATCCTTTCCCAAACCTATATTATGTGAG
>CADCRD010000054.1 GCA_902803725.1 uncultured Eubacteriales bacterium | reverse complement strand
GCAAAGGCCGTAGGTGTTTACTGCACTGCAGCAAAGACGGACAAATCAAAGAAAAAGGCATCAAAAAAAGCAAAGGTCAAAAAAGCCAAAAAGGCCTCTCCGGCCAGCAACCAGCAAAATGAACAACAGGAAGAAAATCCTTCCCCTGCACCCGGGCCGAAACCGTCAACTGAACCTGAGCCGCAGGCTGATCAGGTTTCAGATCAGGGGACGGTCGATGATCCAACCGTCACAGTGTACTGCTCGATCACAGACGTCAATGACAAATTCTGTAACGTCAAGGATGAAAATGGCACCGTACTGAAACTGTACATTGCCAAGGACGCAAAGATCGCCAGCGGATACATGCCACAAATAGAAGACCATGTAAAGGTCGTTTATGATAAGGACAAGATGTGGCTAATGAGCATCCAGCTCCTCTACAGACCGCAGAGCAATGGCCCGGATGATAACGTTGCAGCTGCCAAGACCGCTCCAATGTCATCACAAGGATCCGGCAGCGGGGAATCAGGTGACGGAGAAGGCAATTCCGAATAGAACGACGAACAATATAACAGGCACATAACTGAGAGAAGCAGCACGAATGCTGCTTCTCTTTTCTGCCGTTTGCTGCTGAAGGTTTCAAATAATTCAACTATATTCTGAGTATTACGGTGTTTTTGTTCTTCAGAACAAAGATGTCCCATTTTTGTGTGGTTTTTCCACTTCTGCGAAACTTACAGACCAAAAAAGAACAAAATATTAGAATTTCCGGTTTTGCATTCTCGGAAATAATGGCCTATACTAAAATCAATAAAAATTAATGTCGCGAAAGACAAGGAGAAAGGAACAGTACTATGAAATATGATTTTGATAAGATAGTTGACCGCAATAATACGAATGCTCTTAAAAGAGATGGCTGGCGTGAATACATCTTCGGCGATCCGGAGGGTAAACTGAAATTTAATTTTTCTGATGAAGAATTTATTCACATGTGGGTCGCAGACATGGAATTCGAATGTGCTGATGTGATAATCGATGCACTGAAGAAGCGTGTTGATCACGGTATTTTCGGATACACAACTATCTACAACGATGACTATCCCAATGCATTTGCGGCATGGTGCAAAAAGAGATATGACTGGGAATTCGATAAGAAAGAGCTTTGCTATTCACCGGGAATCATTCCGGCTCTTTATGAACTCATCGGCGACATCTGTGAAGAAGACGATAAAGTCCTGTTCCAGACACCGTCATACGGATTTTTTAAACATGCCAGCACATACAATGGCCGTGAGATGGTCTTCAACAAGATGAAATTCAACGAAGGCAAATGGGAGATGGATTTTGACGATCTTGCTGAAAAATGCTCCGATCCGAAGGTAAAAGTTCTCGTTTGGTGCAATCCCCACAATCCGACTGGTAAAGTATGGACAGAAGATGAATTGAAAAAGGTCGCTGAGATCGTAGAAAAAAATGATATATATATAATATCCGATGAGATCCACTGTGATATGAGAAGAAGCGGCGTCGGTCATATTCCGATGGGTAAGATCATGCCTGATTATCCGAAACTGGTAACCAGCATGTCTGCCAGCAAATGCTTTAATATGGCAGGCCTGCAGCTTTCAAATATTATCATCAGAGATCCTGAGCTGAGACAGAAGTTCAAGGACGGAGATAAACTCGTCGGTTTCCTCAATCCGCTCAGCATTTCAGCCATGCAGGCTGCTTATGAAGGAGGCGAAGAATGGCTGAATCAGATGAATGACTATGTTGAAGAGAATTTCAAATATGTAAAGAAGTTCATCGATGAAAATCTGCCTGAAATCAAATTTGAGATCCCGGAATCAACATATCTGGCCTGGGTCAACTTCGGAGCAGCTCTGCCTGAAGGAACAGACGTAAACGATTTCTTTGCAAATCAGGCCGGCGTTCTGATCGAAGGCGGAGATGCACTCTTCGTTGACAACGCTGAAGGATTCGTAAGACTGAATCTGGCAATGCCGAAATCACTGATCGTAACAGCCATGGACAGGATGCTGGATGCGATCAACAAAGCAGGCGGCAGAAAATAGCAGAAAATAAAGGCAAGGGCTTCGAAATGTTCTTTCGAAGCCCTTTTTCATTTAAATAAGAGAATCTGATCAAACTTCGGCAATGACTTCGATCTCGCAAAGTGCGCCTTTAGGCAGGTCTTTTACCGCAAAGCAGCTTCTTGCCGGTTTTGAAACGAAGTATTTCGCATAAACTTCATTGAAAGCAGCAAAGTCTGCAATGTCTGACAGATAGCAGACAGTCTTAATTACCTTTTCAAAACCCGAACCTTCTGCTTCGAGAATAGCTCCAACGTTTTCCGCACTCTTTGCAGCCTGTTCTTCGATCGTCTGAGGCATTTCACCTGTTGCAGGATCGACCGGCAGCTGTCCTGAAGTGAATATAAGGCCGTTGCTGGCATACGCCTGTGAATATGGTCCGATAGCACCCGGCGCATTCTTTGTTTCGATTACTTTCATTATGTACCTCCTTTGATTTCCTATATTCTTTTCTTGTTACAAGCATTGTAAGCAAAAGCTGTCCTGACCACAAAACAAGCCGGTTCCACTGTTGTTAAATTATTTCACACGGGGGTTTCGTGATGGTGGAAAAAACGCACAATAATATGATATATTATTATTGCACGATGAAAAATCAGCCAAATTCATAATATTGTTGAATAATTTGAAATCTGCTTACAAAGGAGGAGGAGCATGTCTGAAATAACAGAAAAGATCGGACACAATATCAGAGTATACAGGAAAAAGAAAGGCATGACACTCATAGAACTTGCAGACGCGGTTTTCAAAAGCAAATCGACGATCTCAAAATATGAGAACGGAGAAGTCTCAGTTGATATCGAAACGATGTATGATATCGCAGATGCGCTGGATATACATATCGAACAGCTTCTTTACAACAGACCGGGGAAAACAGGGATCGGACAAACCGATAATTACCCTGCATTTTTCAATGGTGTCAAGCAGTTTTACAGCTATATTTTTGATGGCAGGAACAACAAAATCATGAAGTCGGTTTTTGACATCCAAATGCAGACCGGCAGCAACAAGTTCAAAGTAATGATGTTTATGAACTACAACAAATTCAGCGACTATCAGAATTGCGAAACCACATATTACGGATATATCGAGCATTATGACGCTGTCACAAATATTCAGCTGACCAACCAGCATTCACCAATGGAAAAAGCCAGCGCGCAGATCCTGGCATCTTATCTTTCATCTGAAATGAAATGGGGACTCTGGAACGGTCTTTCATCAAGACCTGTGATGCCTGTCGCCGCAAAAATGCTTTTTACAAAAAGCCTGTTGAAAGATAACGATGAGATAACAGAGGAGCTCAAAATATCAAAAAATGATATCAGGCTGCTGCGCCTCTACAACATGTTCCCGGTGATATGACAAAATACGGGATGTAGTACAAAATGAAAGGGATATTATGCAGACTTTAAAAGAAGAAAGACCGGTAGTCGCTATCATGTACGATTTTGATAAAACTCTGTGCACAAAGGATATGCAGGAGTACACTTTTATTCCCAGCATCAAAATGGAGCCGGGCGAATTCTGGGCACAAGCGAGCGAAAAGGCCTCGCAGGAAAAAATGGACAGAATACTTGCTTATATGTATCTGATGCTGAAAAACGCAAGAGCCAGGGAAGTGTCAATAAGACGGGAAGCCTTCAAAGAGGGTGGCACGAATATCGAATATTTTGAGGGAGTCAGGGAATGGTTCTCACGCATCAGGCAGTTCGGCGAAAAACATGATGTAAGCGTAAAGCACTATATCATCTCATCAGGGCTGCGCGAGATAATAGAAGGATCGGAAATTTTTAATGAGTTCGACGAGGTATATGCCTGTGAATTTCTCTATGATGTGGACGGAATAGCAGTGTGGCCAAAGCAGGTCGTGAACTACACAACAAAGACTCAGTTTCTGTTCAGGATAAACAAAGGCATACATGACATTTCTGACGATGACTCATTAAATGAATATGTCCCGGAAGACCGCAGACCTGTTCCTTTCAGAAATATGATATACATCGGCGACGGATTGACAGATGTCCCATGTATGAAACTCGTCAAAGTAAACGGCGGATACTCGATCGCCGTTTACACCAGCAAAGATAAAGTCAAATCTCTGATGACTGATGACAGAGTAAATTACATTGCCAGAGCTGACTACAGCGAAGGTACTGAACTGGACAGCATCGTCAAAAATATCATTGTCAAAATGAGCGCCACAGACAAGCTGGTCAGAAAACAACTGGATCAGCTGAGTCAGTTAAGCTCAATCCGAACTCCTTACAATATCAGAAGTTATATTCCCAGTTCTTCACCTATGAGGACAACCTCAGCTTCGGTGAATTTCATTTTTTTGTAATGCACGACCAGTGCGTTGCATATCCTGTCCGATGAAGCGCAGTCGTAACACCTTTGCTCTCCTTTGACACATGGTGTTGCAAAACCATGTCTTGCAGCATTCAGAGGAGCCGCATAGTTGCGGGCGCGCTCAATAGCTGAATCCAGATCTTCACAGATCTTGTTTGTCCCTGCTACGAAGTACACTTTTTCGTGACCAAAGAGCGATCCCGCCACTCTGTTTCCTGTGCTGTCGATATTGACCAGCATTCCGTTTTCAGCTATAGCGTTCACAGAAGTCAGGAACACATCAGTAGTAAGACAGACACGTGCTTCATCATTGAAATCCGTACCCTCGGGAGGATAGACCGGGCTATGGACTTCGTTAGTCGGATCTTCCTTCAGCAGCTCATACATTTTCATGGAAATAAGTGTCTGAGAATCCCCGAAGCCTACGCTTTTCCCGCTGATCCCGGATGCGATGTACTGTGCCGCTTCCTCTTTCGTATCAAAATAACTGACCTCATAATTTCTTTTTTTGAGATTTTTGATCACTTCTTCAACTTTATGCATACCGTTTTCTCCGTTTTCTT
>CADCRD010000053.1 GCA_902803725.1 uncultured Eubacteriales bacterium | reverse complement strand
CACGCGGCATAGCCGCTGCACTTCTTGCATAGAGTCTGCGCGCCGTATCAAAGATACGGGCAGACTCTGATAGCGAAAAAGCCACCTGGCAGCTCGCAAGCTCGCTGGGTGGCTTGTTTTGGAGCGGGTGACGGGAATCGAACCCGCGTCGCCGGCTTGGGAAGCCGGAATTCTGCCATTGAACCACACCCGCTTATTTCATCTGACGCGTTCTATTCTATCACTAACTCCCGTTTCTTTGCAATCCTCATTTTCAAAAAACAAACTCTGATCGTTTTGGTTTTACAGATGCGTCTTATTGTTCCTTACCGCTGCCATTCTTTCTTCGTCTATGTTGTCGATCGCATGCTGCATTTTTTTGAGTATCAGTTCTTTGTTCTCCGGGAATGACATTCCTGTCAGATTTGCAGTTACAGTGTGATGTGTGATCAGCGTGCATTCACAGGTCAGGTTCTCAAGGAATGTCTTCTGCTCGATCAGCATTTCCTTTTCACTCAAAGGTGTAAACTCACCCCTGTTTGCCTCATCGAGAAGCGGAGTCCCGGGGAATAATGTCAGTCCGCCTGTCCCGACCACTACCGGATGACATTCGCTGAATACCTTCGCTGAATTCACTGCGTGTTCATGGCTGAGTTCTTTTCCCGCAACGCCGTTGAGAAATGTCATCCAGTACCTGATGCCGGCCTCATCCAGCTTCCTGCACTGTTCGATTATATCCCGGGCGTGATAGCCTTTTTGTATCCTGTCCAAAGTCCGGTCATCCCCGCTCTCAACGCCCAGATTGACTTCCACCATTCCCTTTTCTTT
This sequence comes from uncultured Eubacteriales bacterium, assembly GCA_902803725.1. Lineage (GTDB taxonomy): Bacteria > Bacillota > Clostridia > Peptostreptococcales > Anaerovoracaceae > UBA3738. The sequence goes on along the minus strand of CADCRD010000053.1, from coordinate 3,758 downwards.
CAGGGTCTTTAATTGCCCGACCGTTTTGTTTTTTACATTATCGACTCTTGCCGCCATGGTCATTACAGCTACTTTGGGAAGATATTTGTGCACCATGTCGCAAATGATATCCAGCTTTTTGAATTCCATGCAAAACGGGTCGGCACCTATCAGCTGCAGTCTCTCTGTACCAGGATCGAACATAGCTATTTCCTGCAGATCTTCTTCGATCCATTCCAGCGGAGACATCCGGAACGGTACGTCCTTGTACATAGTACAGAACTTACACTTGTTATGTGTGCATCCCTGAGTGATCTCCAGAAGCGGTGACTGCGGTTCATACGGATTTCTGTACAATGTTCCTGTGTAATGCATTTTATCTTTCCTCCACTAATTCATCTATTGGTCTGTTTTTATAATGCCATGCATGTGCCTTTGAATTTTTTGCCGGATATCCCAGGCCCAGCATCATGACCGGTATCATATATTCCGGCAGATCAAATGTATCAACAACATTTTTTGAATCAAAACCTCTGATCCATATGCTGTGTATCCCAAGTTCTTCTGCTTCGTACATCATAGTAGCCGCAGCAATACTGGCGTCCTGTTCTCCCGAGTTGTAATTTTCATAATAGCGATCTGCAGGATTTCTCCAGACCAGTCTGGCGTCATAGCATACCAGTATCATCAGAGGAACATTGTAGTGGAATGGTGTTACCTGCCTGAGCTTTTTCAATCCTTCTTCGCTCCTGATAAGATAGAATTTCTGCGGCTGATAATTGCATGCGGTAGGCACCACTTGTCCTGCCTCGAGTATCTTGTCCAGTTTTTCCTGTTCTACAGGTCTTTGATCAAACGATCTTTCCGAGTATCTGCTCTTTGCCAAATCTAAAAAATCCATTTGCTTACCTCCTTTTTCTACAGCAATATTGCCACAGATACTTGCACCTTAAAACTTACTAAATATAATTCAGTAAGAAAATCTTTCTATTATTACTTTAAAGATAAATACGATCTGGTAGCCTGGATATTCTACAGATCTGCTTTTGATACCGATGTAATCAGTCTGGAAGAGACAGCAGCCGGTCTGGAGCAGATGAAAAAAGATTTTTTATTCTACAAACGCGCATATGAAGACGATTCTCAAAATGCTCTTTGGAGATATATGCTGGATTATTTCACTGAGCAATACACGAACAAAGCCAAAGAGATCCTGGGAGTCACTTCGCTCGACACTCAGCTGGCTTTCAGCATCAGGCTCTACTGTTACGGCGGTGTGGGAATGACCAGAGAATGGCTCCTAAACGACAACATCACCCCTGCAAAAAGTGCAGTGGCGATGATGTTCGCGTCCATGCCCGAATCACTCAGGCAGATATATTTCAGTGATGACGATTTCTGATCTTTACTGTTTTCACAGATCACATTTTGCAGATATTTGTATTGATTTCTGTCATTTAACCAATCGGACGTACTTGATCTTCACACCCTTTTTCATGAATTTCTCTTCGTATTCGGTTCTGAAGCGCTCTGAGGCATTTATTCCGTCAAATTCTTCAGAGTCATCGCTCTGATAATCTTCATCCGGCCCGGTCCCGGCGGATCTGTCGCTTAGATGAAGATCCTCAGATACCTCATCTGTCTCAAGACCCAGTGCATCTATCTCCTCCAGTGTAAAATCAAACAAATCACTATTATCCGTTTTGAATTCGATAAATCCGCCATCACGGATAACGTCCATGTAAGCTGCCAGGTTCTCTCGGCATGTAAGGCGCCTTCTGGCATGTCTTGCCTTTGGCCATGGATCGCTGAAATTCAGGAATATTCCATCCAATTCTCCGTCTTCAAAGAATTCATGGATGTCGTGTACGTATCCGCTTATGAGATAAGCATTCCAAAAGCCATGTTCGCGGATCTTCTCAGCAGCTCTTACTATAACACTCTCCTGACCTTCGATCCCGATCATCATACTGTCAGGAAAGGCTTTGGCCCGATCGCACATGAATTTGCCTTTGCCGCATCCAATCTCAAGGCACAGCTGTGAATCCGGGGGGCACAGCGACTGTTCGAGTTCCTCTTCACTCATCACTCCCTCATACAGCATCCGTGATACCTCCCAGCTGGATGCGATCAGCTGCTGAGCGAACACCTTTCGCCACTGTCCTTTATTCTGCCTGCCGTCTTTATCTAAATAATCGGCAAGATCCTCCATCCTTTCGTCAAGGTCCTTCAGTTTTCTCTGTCTCATCATTATCATCCTTATGCTCTTATTTGAAAAAACGGTCATATCTGCCAAGAAGCTTCAGCAGAGGCATTCCAATAACATAGCAGGCCAGAAATTCACCCAGAGCTACCCATCCCATACAAGCCGGCAGATTCGGTACTCCGTAAGAAAAGTGAAGCATGCTGCCGATTATCAATCCGTTCGATATGACCGGCGGCAGCGGCACCAGCCATGGGTGATCCTTCAGTTTATATGATGCAATTGCTGCTATAAGAGTCGCCAGACTTCCTAAAACCAGATCCACCAGGCCATATGGACTGATGATATTCGCCACTATGCAGCCGACGAACAATCCCGGTATGCCCATAGGTGTCAGCGCCGGCAGTACAGTCAGCGCCTCGGATAGCCGTACCTGTATCGGTCCGTAGCTAATCGGTGCAAGAACTATCGTCAGCACCGCGTATATCGCCGCGATCATTGCAGCGATGACCACTTTCTTTGTTGTAAGTTTTTTTGTCTCTTTCATTTCAGTCATTTTCCCTGTTCTTATTTTGCTCTGTTATCCCTGAAAGCTAAATCAGTATGCGTTCCAGGATGATCAACGCCAGAAACACCGCTAGCAGTATGAACGCTGCCACATCCCTTTTTTCAAAATGCATCGGATTCATTCGCGTGCGTCCGTCTCCGCCGCGATAACATCTTGCTTCCATAGCCATTGCCATATCTTGTGCGATCCTGAAAGCCGATATGAACAACGGTATCAGTATCGGCAGCAGGCTCTTAGCTCTTCTCAATATATTCCCAGTTTCAAAATCGGCGCCGCGGGCCTGCTGAGCTTTCATGATCTTGTCCGTCTCTTCGAGCAGCGTAGGGATGAATCTCAATGCGATCGTCATCATCATAGCAAGTTCATGAGCCGGTACACCGACCCTGCGCAGAGGTGAAAGCAGACTCTCAATGCCATCCGTCAGCTCTATAGGTTTTGTTGTCAGCGTCATCATCGATGAACCCAATATCAGCAGGATCAGTCTTGCTGCCATGAAAAACGCTGTCCTGAGGCCTTCTTTTGTTATTGTGAATATCCATATCTTCACAAGTATCTCACCGTCATATATGAACATATTCAGCACAAATGTGAATAATATTATCAGAAATACAGGTTTGAGTCCGCGAAGCATAAACGAAACAGGGACTCTGCTCACAGCAACGCAGACTGCCAGCACTGCTGCAGCAAAAGCAAGCCCCGCAAAGCTTTTCAGCACAAACAGGCCTACGATATAGACAAGTGTGGCTATTATCTTCGTCCTTGGATCCAGCCTGTGTATACAAGATCCTGCTTTATAGTATTGTCCTATCGTTATATCTCTGATCATTTTTCTGTATTAATCGCTTTGACTATCATTTCAGCTGCCTCTTCTTCGGAATACAGCTTGTCAGTAACTGCCGCACCCCGTAATTTCAATTCATGCATCATTCCTGTCACTTCGGGGAGCCCGAGTCCGAGCGCAATGATCTCATCGTTTCTTGAAAAAATATCGCCGGGAGTCCCCTGCAT
>CADCRD010000052.1 GCA_902803725.1 uncultured Eubacteriales bacterium | reverse complement strand
CAATATGAGCGTATCGGAAAGTGATGCTGCATCAGGATGTGTGGGGACAACTTTGTCGGGGTCTGCGAAGCCCGTCATAGTCTGCGGCGATATGAACGTAGCTCATGAGGAGATCGATCTTAAGAATCCGAAGACAAATCGCAAAAATGCCGGTTTTACAGATGAAGAGAGAACGAAGATGACTGAGCTGCTGGAATCAGGATTCACCGATACATTCAGACTTTTCTATCCTGATGTCACTGGTGTGTACTCCTGGTGGAGTTATCGGTTCAATGCACGCAAAAACAACGCCGGATGGCGGATCGATTACTTTCTCGCCTCCAAAGAACTGCAGCCGCGCCTGAAAGATGCCCGCATCCTGACAGAAGTCATGGGAAGCGACCACTGTCCTGTAGTACTTGACTGGGATTAACAACTTGGAATACTGAAATCAAAGGTCCGGAGCCACTGCCGGACTCTAAAGAAAAGTTTGTTAACTATTCAAAAACCTGCATTGTTGTCAGATACATTGCAGGTTTTGTGTATCTAACGCTATATTTATGTAAGTTTTGCAAAAAATATAATAAACGATCTGTAATAAAACAAATCTTATCTTTTTAAATTGAAATTATTGGAAAAAGTTGGCCGTAAGAATGGATATTATTTCCAATCGGTGTTATTATATTGTGTAACAATTAGACAAAGTTATTGCTCATTGCAAATACTATATCAGCTTAAATAATACAAAGCCTTCGGATTTGCAAAACGAAGAGGAATTAAAAGATTATACACAAAATCGAACAATATTTTTTGCAAAAGAAGCGAAAAAACAAGAACTTTGCACAAACCCGAATGACAGTTTTGCAAAAATAAAGCGAAAGGAAAGCTTACACACAAAACAGGAAGGCGGCTAGATATCAGCGGGCATAATAAAAACGATCCGGATAAGGGGGGAGAAAAAAGTGGATGGTTTCAGGAAACTAGGGGAACAAGAACTGCATTGTCTGAAACAAATGAGGAACTGTTTTTGGACCGAACTATGTTCAATGCCGGAAGGTACTCTGGGAACGAACAAAAGCAATGGAAAGACATATCTCAGATGGTGGAAGAAAGGCAGATATGCGAAAAATATTTCAATGAAAAAGCCCGAAGATATTGAACTGGCCAGAGCGCTTCGAAGAAAAAGATTTCTGAAAGAAGTGATAAATGTCATTGATAATAATATCGGGCTGCTTGAAGATTTGTTGACTAAATATATTGAATTCGATCCAAAGGGTATTAGCGATAAGCTGTCCAAAGCATATCAGATTCCGCCGGGAAAAGAAAAGGAAGTACTTCCGGGATTTCATCCGCATTCAGCCGATGCAGCAGAGTACAGATCCAAATCTGAAGAGATCATTGCGCTTGTCCTGCAGAGCAATGGATACAGGTTCATGTATGAGTGCGAGATAGTTGCAAATCAGAGGGTATACAAACCTGACTTCACGATCAAGGATCCGAGGACCAATCAGTTAGTGTATTTTGAACACTTTGGGCGGCCCGATCAGCCGGGATATTACGAAAAGATGGTCAGAAAACTGATCGATTACTGGTATGAAGGAATCAGGATCGGAAAAAATCTGATCGTTACTTTTGAAACAGAAAAAGAGCCGCTTACCACGGCTCAGGTACAAATGGCACTCGATCAGTTTTTCGGGACTATCAGCAAATAGAAGATTGCTTTGTATAAAGCCGCTGTTACAGTTCGCTGGTGTCGAGCTCATCGTATTTTTCGAGGAAACCTTTCAGTCTGGCAGCGATGATTTTACATCCTCCCGGCTGGTTGCTTTCTATGTTAAGCGGCATGATCGGATCGTGCAGAGATTTTCTAAGCAGGAACCATCCGCTTATTTGCTCGCCGGAAGTATCGGCATTCACCATGGGATCGCCGGATGAAGAATAGTTCGCGCGGATCCCTTCGTAGTTTGGTTCGACCAGAGTGAATGGTCCGGCCGGTTCTGATCCGCTGCAGATCCATTCTTTCAGTTCGGCAAGGATCCTGTCACCCGAGGCGGCAAAATCCTCACCGCTTAGTTTCATGCGGATCTCGACAGCGTCTGAGGGTTCTTTAAGAGCCGAAATCATGCTGCTGATTTTTTTGCCTTCGCGGGCCAGATTGGCTGCCTTAATTACAATGAGTGTCGCCAGATAAGCGCCGTCGTCCAGAAAATAATTGTCTTTTATAGCGGCATGACCGGAAGTCTCTATGGCCAGGCAACATTCCTCTCCGGACTCGTTCAGTTCTAAAGCCTTGTTTATTACGTTTTTATATCCGCGTTTGTAACGCAGGTGTTTCATCCCGAGATCTTTTTCAAGGAATACGGAAAGCTGGTCGCTGGTGATACTGTCGGTTACAACTGTAGTTCCCGGATGTTTTTCACCTACGAGCGCAGCAGCCAGAGCGACGATACCATTACGTGCTATCTCATGCCCGTTTTCATCAACAGCTGCCGAGCGGTCGACATCAGTGTCGAAAATGATTCCGAGATCTGCTCCGGATTCCCTGACAGCGGAACATATGGATGCCATTGCGTCCTTGTTTTCCGGATTTGGAATATGATTTGGAAAACTGCCGTCCGGTTCCAGATAACAGCCGATGACTTCGGCGCCCAGCGGTTCCAGGACTTTGCCGGCATAAAAACCGCCTGCGCCGTTGCCGGCATCAACGACTATCTTAAGGCCCGATAAGGGCAGGCTGCCTTCAGCGGAGGCACCACGGCAACTGACCCCATCTGCGATGATCTCACAGAGATGCAGACAGTATCTGTCCATCAGATTTTTTTGCTCAACTGAACCGTTCGATACATCTGCTGCACCGGTTACCGCGTGATCAGCACTTATCTCAGAAAAAGCATCGTCTGGCAATTCGCAGGCGATAGTAAGTATTTCCTTTATATCGGATTTGTTCAGGCCTCCGGTTTTATCAAAAAACTTGAATCCGTTCCTGTTGAACGGCAGGTGAGAAGCAGTTATCATTACCGCACCATCGCAGTTGAATGAATCGAATATTGTGGACATGAACATGGCAGGAGTGCTGGCGAGGCCGCAGTCGAAAACGCGGACTCTGGAATGAACCAGCCCAGCCGAGAAAGCTGCGGCAAGCTTTTCTCCGCTAAGTCTGGGGTCGCGTCCGACTGAAACGGTAAGTGTATATTCGGAAGGATCACTGAAGCAAGTACTTTCCTTTGAATCATCAGTCATGGGGGCCCGATTTGTAAATGTTTTATTGCGCAGCCACGCTGCAAAGGCGCAGCCGATCTTAAAGGCGGCCGTTTCATCGAGATTTACCGGTTCGCCTTCGACGCCTGCTATAGCTACTCCGCGGATATCGCTGCCGTTTTGAAGTTTAAGATAATCGTTATTATTCGTTTTCATTTGTTTCTCTCCATATTGCCTTGCTGATTTGTCGGTTGAAATTATCATTTAAAAAAAGATGTCTGCATAAAGGCGGCATAAAGCCGCAGATGCTTATGCATTCTCGTTAACAAAATCTTCACATGATCTCATTGCCAGGATAGTACGTTCCATCAGTTCGTCGAGCTCCCAACCCAGTCTTTCACACCCTGTACGAATGATATCACGGTCGCAGCCCGCGGCGAATCTCTTATCTTTGAATTTTTTCTTCAGAGATTTCAGTTCCATATCTTTGCAGCTCTTTGACGGACGCATGAGAGCTGCGGACCAGATGAGGCCT